>NZ_JBNNHG010000175.1:0-7205 GCF_050268705.1 Stenotrophomonas sp. NPDC077659
CAGCTGCATCGCAATTTCATGGGCTATACCACCCATGCCGACACCGACCTGGTGGGTCTGGGCGTCAGTGCGATCAGCCACGTGGGTGCCACCTACAGCCAGAACCCACGTGATCTGCCGTCGTGGGAAGCGGCGGTGGACCAAGGCCAGCTGCCGGTCTGGCGCGGTGTTGCACTCAGCGAGGACGACCAGCTGCGCGCCGAGCTGATCCAGCAGTTGATGTGCCAGGGCGAGGTGGATGTGCGTGCTCTGGGCCAGCGCCATGGCGTGCAGTTCGAGGAGTACTTCGCCCAGGACCTGCAGGCCGTGCAGCGGCTGCAGCAGGATGGTCTGGCCGAATACAGCAACGGCGTGGTGCGCACCAGCGAACCGGGGAGGCCGCTGCTGCGTCTGCTGGCCATGTGCTTCGACCCGTATCTGCGGGCTGCGCAGGAACAGCCGCGTTATTCGCGGGCGATCTGAGCGCGTTGGTCAGCGCGGTTCGGGCGCGGGGGTGTCACGCGGTGGTCCGGACTCGCGCGCAACGTCGACAGGGCTGCCTGCGGTGCGGAACACGGTTGGCCAATCGCCGGGCTCGCCGCCCAGGCAGTCGGGCTGCAGCTGCACAGTCTCGGGCCGGAAGGCCGCGCCGTCCCAGCGCCAGCTCGTGGCATGGCCGCAATCGCCGCCGCCCCGGTAGAAGGTGGTTTCGGTGAAGCGCTGGCAGTTTTCGACGCGCCGGCATCTATGGCAGGTCCCAGGGACGCATTCGTCAAGCGAATGTGCACCGATGAGGGGCGTGCTGTTCTGAACAATTGGACAGCGCGGTCAGAGATCTTGAATACATCCGAGGGGAGGGTGGAAATTCCGCTCATCGCTTCAAATGCCTCACAGCTACAGGCAATCATATTGGCTGGTGGTGAGAAGCTTGACGAAAGGGTTATAGGCAGTATCTGCGGCAACAACACCAATTCATTGACGGGCCAGAACTATCGAACCTTCTACGGGAAATGGTATGACGGGAACGTCGGCGTACAATCCCTTCCTGGAACGGAGGTCTGAAGTATGAAGACCAGCATTCTCACTGCACTGGCGGCGTTGTCGATACTCCATGTGGCGCCCTTGCACGTGCGCGCGGAGGGCGCGGATCCATCCATTCCGAAAGCCTCAGAACCAGCGTCTCGCGAAGACCAGAAGGCTTTGTGGAAGAAGGTGGAACAACTCGCATTTGCGACCGTCGCAGGGACGGATAGCGTCAAGCGTGCTGCTGCGATGGATCGTGGGCGTCTGCCTGATGGCGGGGCATACGATTTGGCTATCGGCGACCGACTCACTGGCACAAATGTTGCGCTGCAGCTCGATCCTGTTGGAAAGCTGGAAGCGCTTTCGTTCGACCTTCGCGGAGGCTGTGTCTCGACGCGAACTCTCCTGTCCCAGTACCCTGATCTGCTCGTTCTCCAGGTTCCATATGACCCCCGGGCCAATTCGCTTGTAGGCACCACTATCGGAGGTGCCTTGGTCACATTCAGAATGGCCCCAGGGCCGGGGCCTTGCGCGCTGGGCGTGACCGTTCAGACCGTTGAGATGGCTAAGGCCCATCTCCTGCTGCGTTGAGGACACGCGCCGCCGGTCGTTGCGCGCCGGCGGCGCCCAAGGGAAGCCTGAACAATCTTCGTTGAGCGCAGCATTTCCAGCACCGGAGTGATCCGGAGCCGTTGGAGGCAGAGGATTGCCATGTTCTTCCTCCCTCGAGGTGCCCTTGTGGGCACCTCACGACGGAGTGCCCCTGTGCGGCATCAACTGCCGGCGCGCCATCCACAGATTGGGCAGCGCGAACAGGGTGAGCACCTGTGCGGTGTTCTTGGCCAGTCCCCGGTAGCGCACCTTGGTGTAGCCGAAATGCCGCTTGATCACCCGGAACGGATGCTCGACCTTGGCACGCAGGCTGGCCTTGCAGCTCTCCCAGCGCTCAAAAGTCGCCGAACACGGATTCTTCTTGGCCGTGCAGCAGCTTATGGGTGAGGGTCACGTCGCCTACATTGACGTAGCGCCGCATGGCTTCCTGCAGCGACTTGTCTGGCAGCTTCCCTCCCCGCAGCTCGGCCTCGCGCTCAAGAGCCCACTTCGCAGCTTCCTGCTTCATGCGCGTGGTGGTCGAGTCGCCGCGAACGCCTGCCACGTACACCTGCACGCGCCACTCGTTCCCTGATCGTTGGATGCTGGCCATGGCCGCATGAGCGTTGGCTCCCCAAAACATGCGATGGTGCCCGGAGCCGGAATCGAACCGGCATGGGGTTGCCCCCGGCGGATTTTAAGTCCGATGCGTCTACCAGTTTCGCCATCCGGGCCTGCAGCGCGCGCCGATTGTAACGGAATCGTGGCCGATGCCGGCGGATAACGCGGCTTTTACGCAGCTGGCTGCGGCGCTGGTTACAGTCCGCCCACTCTCCCGGGAATGGCGACATGCACGGACATGGCAGGCAATGGATGCAATGGGCTCTGGCGCTGGCCGCAGCGCTTGCGACCGGGACGGTGCTGGCGCAGTCGGCCCCACCGCACGCCGATGCGGTGGTCGATCTGGACACGGTCCAGGTGAGCGGTGAACAGCCTGGGCCGGGGCTGTGGAAGGTGACTGGCCCGCAGGGCCATGTGCTGTGGATCCTCGGCACGGTATCGCCGCTGCCGGCGCGGATGGAATGGCGATCGGACGAGGTCGAACGCACCATTGCCAGCGTCGATCATGTGCTGGGTGAGCCGGGCTTCGGGCTGGACGCGAAGATTGGCTTCTTCAAGGGCCTGACGTTGCTGCCGCTGGCGAAGAAGACGGCGCGCGACCCGCAGGGCCGCACGTTGGACCAGGTGCTGCCAGCACCGACCTACGCCCGCTGGCTGGGGCTGAAGCAGACCTTCCTGGGCAATGATCGCGGCGTGGAGAAGGATCGCCCGCTGGTGGCCTCCGGCCGGCTCTACCAGGCGTTCCTCAAGCGCAACGGCCTGCGCGACAGCAGGCAGGTCAAGGAGGCGCTCAAGCGGTCCTACAAGGCCCGCGACCTGGAACCGGAAGACGTGCAGGTCAAGCTGAAGATCGATGACCTGCGTGGCGCGCTGAAGGAATTGCAGGCCTCGCAGGTGGATGATCGTGCGTGCTTCGAACGGACGCTCGACACGGTGGAGTTCCAGGCGCCGGTGCTGCGCGAGCGCGCCAATGCCTGGGCGCTGGGGGATATCGCCGCGTTGAAGCGGCTGCCCGTGTCGGCGATGGCGCAGAGCTGCCGTGAGATGCTGCAGGACTCGGAGTTCGTGCGCCGGCGCGGCTGGAGCAACCTGCCGCAGCAGGTGCGTGGGCGTTGGCTGCAGGCCGCCGATGCTGCACTTGCCAGGCATGCAGGTACCTTCGCCACGATGCCGGTCAGCCAGCTGCTGGGCGAGGGCTACCTGGAAGAACTGTCGCAGCGTGGCTACGTGATCGAGGCACCGCCGGAATAGTCAACGCTTGAAGTCCTTGCGCTTCCTGTCATATTTCCCGTTATCAGGGGAAGGGGGCGTTGAAGATGGCGTTGCATGCGTTTGCCTATGTCAGCACGGCCAGGGCGGGCTTGGACCTGCCCGAACTCGATGCGCTGCTGGCCGACGTAACCCTCTTCAACCGCATGGCCGGCGTGACCGGTGTCCTCATGTTCGATGGCGGCCGCTTCCTGCAGTATATCGAAGGGCCGCGCGACGGCATTGAATCGGTGCATGCGCGCATTCTCAACGCGCGCCGCCACGGCAGCATCAGTGAGCTGGCCGCAGGCGAACTGCAGGCGCGCTGGTTCCCGCGCTGGACCATGGCCAGCTGCATGGTTGAACCCGGCGCGCTGGACAGCATCGTCGCCGCGCCGTGGCATGGCTTCGAAAGCGGGCCGCACTCGCGCAGCCATGGCTTCGCCCTGCTGCTGCGTGCCTGGACCGGCGGCCATGGTGAACTGGAGCCGGCTGCGGTCAGCCTGGGCTCCTGAGGCCGGCGTGGCCTGTCGCCGCCGGGGCGGTTACCCTTGGCGCATGTTTGCTTCCACGCCGGCCATCCGCATGAACCACCCCCTGACGCTGCCCTCCGGACCTGGCGCATGAGCGCATCCATCAGCGCTGCGCATCTGCCGCTGCCAGCGGTGATCGGCCTGGGCTACGTCGGACTGCCATTGGCGGTGGCCTTCGGCCGGCACATGCCGACCCTGGGCTACGACATCGACGCCGCACGCATCGCCGAGCTGGGCAGCGGCCAGGATCACACCCTGGAAATGGAGCCGGAGGAACTGGTAGCGGCTGTGCAGCTGAGTTACAGCAGCGACCCCGCGCAGCTGGACGCGTGCAACGTCTACATCGTCACCGTGCCCACGCCGATCGATGCCTACGAGCAGCCGGACCTGGAGCCGCTGCGTTCGGCCACGCGGCGGGTCGCCAGCCATCTGCGTGCAGGGGATCTGGTCATCTACGAATCCACCGTCTACCCGGGTACCACCGAGGAAGTGTGCGTGCCGCTGCTGGAAGAAGGCTCCGGGCTGCGCTTCAACGAAGATTTCTACTGCGGTTACAGCCCCGAACGGGTCAGCCCCGGTGATCGCCAGCGGCGCCTGGCCGATATCCGCAAGATCACCTCCGGCTCGACGCCGGCAGTGGCGGCGGTTGTCGATGGCCTGTACCAGCGCATCATCGCCGCCGGCACCTTCCCGGCGCCGTCGATGCGCGTGGCCGAGGCGGCCAAGGTGGTGGAGAACATCCAGCGCGACGTCAACATCGCCCTGGTCAACGAACTGGCATTGATCTTCGACCGGCTCGGCATCGATACCCAGGACGTGCTGGACGCGGCTGGCAGCAAGTGGAACTTCCTGCCGTTCCGCCCCGGCCTGGTGGGCGGCCATTGCATCGGCGTGGACCCGTACTACCTGCTGCACAAATCCGAGAGCGTGGGCTACCACCCGGACCTGATCCACACCGCGCGGCAGGTCAACAACCGTGTCGGCGAACACGTGGCTGCGCGCGTGCTGGCGATGCTGGCCGAGCGGGGCCGCATGCCTGCGCAGTCGCGCATCCTGGTGCTGGGCGTGACCTTCAAGGAAGACTGCCCGGACCTGCGCAACAGCCGCGCGCTGGAGCTGGCGCAGCGCCTGCAGTCGTCCGGTGCGCAGGTGCAGGTGAGTGACCCGTGGGTCGGACCGGCGGCACTGGCCGATGCCAACGTGCATTGGGTGGCCGAACCGCAGGCAGGGCACTACGATGCCGTCGTGCTGGCGGTGGCCCATGCCAGCTTCAGAACGTTGGACGAAGGCCGCATCCGCGCGCTGCTGGCGCCGGGCGGGCTGGTCTACGACGTGAAGTCCGCGTGGCCGCGCAGCGTGGTCGACGACCGCCTGTAGACACCCGCACGGTAGACTGTGGCGGTTGCAACCGAGGAACGCCATGCACCGGTATATCGTCTACCTGCTCGCCATCGTGCTGTTTCCCCTGTGCCTCTGGTTGGCCACGATCTGGCCGGCCTGGTATTGGGGCGTCGGCCTGACCGCCGCGATGGTGGCACTGGGCACCTGGGATCTGCTGCAGAAGCGCAGCACCCTGCGCCGCAACTATCCTGTGATGGCGCACTTCCGCTACGGGCTGGAGTCCATCGGGCCGGAAATCCGCCAGTATTTCGTGCAGAGCGACCTGGAGGACGTGCCGTTCTCGCGCCAGCAGCGAGCGCTGATCTACCAGCGCGCCAAGAACGAGATGGACACGGTTCCCTTCGGTACCCTGCGCAGTACCTATGCGGTGGACTACGAGTGGATCAATCATTCACTGGCTCCCACCACCATCGCCGCGCATGACTTCCGCGTGTTGATCGGCCCCACCTGCGCCAAGCCCTATTCGGCCAGCGTGTTCAACATCTCGGCAATGAGCTTTGGCTCGCTGTCGGCCAACGCCATCCGCGCACTGAACGAGGGCGCGCGCCGCGGTGGCTTCTACCACGACACCGGGGAGGGCTCGATTTCGCCGTATCACCGCGAGATGGGCGGCGATCTGGTCTGGGAAATCGGTTCGGGCTACTTCGGCTGCCGCGACGAGAAGGGCGGTTTCAGCGAGGAACGCTTCATCGCCAATGCCACCCACGATCAGGTCAGGATGATCGAGATCAAGCTGTCACAGGGTGCCAAGCCGGGACACGGTGGCGTGCTGCCGGCACCGAAGGTGACGGCCGAAATCTCCGCCACCCGCGGCGTACCGATGGGCGTGGACTGCGTGTCCCCGTCACGCCATTCGGCGTTCTCCACGCCGGTGGAACTGCTGCAGTTCGTGGCCCGCCTGCGTGAGCTGTCCGGTGGCAAGCCGGTGGGTTTCAAGCTGGCCATTGGCCACCCTTGGGAATGGTTCGGTATTGCCAAGGCCATGCAGGAAACCGGCCTGCTGCCGGACTTCATCGTGGTCGATGGCGCGGAGGGCGGTACCGGCGCGGCCCCGGCCGAGTTCGTCGATCACGTGGGCGTGCCGATGCACGAGGCGCTGCTGCTGGTGCACAACACCCTGGTCGGCCTGGACCTGCGTGAGCGCATCCGCATCGGTGCGGCCGGCAAGATCACCAGTGCCTTCGAGATCGCCCGCACCATCGCGCTCGGCGCGGACTGGTGCAATGCCGGCCGCGGTTTCATGTTCGCCCTCGGCTGCATCCAGTCGCTGAGCTGCCATACCGACAAGTGCCCGACCGGCATCGCCACCCAGAACCCGGCGCGCTGGAAGCATCTGGATGCACCGGACAAGGCCACGCGCGTGCACAGCTACCACGAGCACACCCTGCATGCGCTGAAGGAACTGCTGTGTGCGGCGGGCCTGAACGATCCGGCCGAGCTTGGGCCGGAACACATCCTGCGCCGCGTGTCGCCGGTCGAGATCCGTTCGCTGGCCTCGCTGTACCGCTATCTGGAGCCGGGCGAGCTTCTGCACAAAGTGCCGGACCATGCGGTATTCCACTCGTTCTGGGCCGAAGCACGCAGCGATTCGTTCCAGCCGCCGCCGCGCATCCAGGCACTGCGCGCCAGCAAATCGCGATAACGGTTGTGTAGAGTCGAGCCATGCTCGACTGCGCTGCTTCTGTAGAGTCGAGCCATGCTCGACTGGATGGAAAAAGCAGTCGAGCATGGCTCGACTCTACAAAGGGATTGGAAGGAGATAACAACACGCCCGACCCAAGAAGTTGGCCCACAGGGGGCGCGGGGGAA
>NZ_JBNNHG010000176.1:0-7193 GCF_050268705.1 Stenotrophomonas sp. NPDC077659
ACCGAGGCTACATGGACGTACTTGCGCCGTCCCCCGCAACCTGAGCCACCCCGCCTCCCCTCAGGAAGCCAGCTTTTGACGTTGAGGTTGACGTTGACGTTGCCGGCCAGCGGCCGGCACTACCGCGGGTGCAGGGCGGCAGCCCTGCACAGAAAAACCTCAGTACCGGGGCCGGCCTTCTTCCAGCACCTGCCGCAGGAACGGCACGGTGATCCGCCGCTTCGCCGCCAGCGACTCCCGGTCCAGCCAGTCCAGCAACGTGATCAATCCGCCCAGCTCACGCCCGGTGTGCGACAGCAGCCACTCGATGGCCGCCTCGTCGATCGCCAGGCCGCGCCGCAGCGCACGCTCGCGCAGCACCGCCGCCCGGCCTTCCTCATCCAGCGGCTGCAGCAGCACCCGCACACACTGCCCCAGCCGCGAACGCAGATCCGGCAGCACCAGGCCCAGCTCGCCCGGCGCACGCTGCGCCGTGTACAACACGGTTACCCCCGCCGCGCGCGCACGGTTGTGGAAGTCGAACAGCGCAATCTCGTCCTCGCGGTGGCCGGCAATCGCATCCAGGCCGTCCAACGCCACCAGCTCGCGCTGGTCCAGTCCGTCCAGCGCCGCCGCCACCCGGCCGACTGTGCCCGCCAGCGGCACGTAGGTCGGCAGTCGACCCGCCTGCTGCGCACTGGAACACATCGCCAGCGCCTGGTGGGTCTTGCCCGTGCCCGCCGCACCTTCCAGATAGACCCAGTCGTGGCTGGCACCCACCGCGATCGCGCGCAGCTGCGCCAGCGCGCCGTCCGGCGCACCGATGAAGGTCTCCAGGCGCTGGTCCCGCGGGTAATGCAGGGCCAGCGGAAGTTGCGGCACACCAATCACTTCGGGTCCGGCCCGTTCTCGTAGGGGTCAAGAATGATATGGGGTGCGTCGATCACGCCATCAAGCATGATCGCGGGCTTTTCGCCGACGTACAGCTCGCTCTGGCGATAACGCTGGTGCGCGTAGCGCAGCAGCACATTGCTGACCGCCGCTACCGGCAGCGCCAGCAGCATGCCGAGGAAGCCGAACAGCTGGCCGCCGGCCATCACCGCGAAGATCACCGCCACCGGGTGCAGGCCGATCTTGTCACCGACGATGCGCGGGGTCAGCACGTAGCTTTCCAGCAGCTGACCGACGGTAAACACCACGCCCACCAGCAGCAGCAGCTTCAGATCGATGCCCTGCGCCTGCACCAGCGCCGCCACCACCGCCATCACGATGCCGGTGGTCGCACCGAGGTAGGGAATGAAACTGATCAGGCCGGCCACCAGGCCGATCAACAGGCCCAGCTTCAGGCCGACCACCGAAAGGCCGGCGGCGTAGATCACGCCCAGCGCCACCATCACCAGGAACTGGCCACGGATGAACGCGCCCAGCACCTCGTTGGATTCCCGCGCCAGCGAAGTGATGGTGCCGATGTGGTTGCGCGGAATGAGCGAGGCGACCCGCTCGACCAGCTTGTCCCAGTCGCGCAGGAAGTAGAACGCCAGGATCGGCAGCAGGGCCAGGTTCACCACCCAGGTCACCACGGTGAAGCCCGAGCGCGACACGTAGCCCATGAAGGTCGTGGCGAAGCCGCCGGCCTGCTGCCAGTGGCTGCGCACCCACTCGATCAAACGCTCCGGGTCCAACCACTGCATCACTTCCAGGCCGGTCTTCTGCTCGAACCACGGGATACCGGTCTGCATCAGCCACGCCTGTGCCTGCGGAACCGCCGCCAACAGCGTGGTGATCTGCCGCTCGATCATCGGCACCAGCACCAGCAACAGCGCGATGATCACCAGCACCATCGCTACGAACACCAGCACCACGCCGGTGTTGCGCGAACGGCCCGTGGCCTCGATGCGGTCCACCAGGGGGTCACCCAGCCAGGCCAGCGCCAACGCCAGCACGAACGGCGTCAGGATGGGGGCCAGCAGCCACACCACCCAGCCGATCAGCAGGGCGACGGTCATGTACTTCAGCCGTCGCAGGAACTGCGCGATTTCCGCCTCGGGGGATTGGGTCATCGCAGTCGGTACTCGTTGCTGACCGGGGCCGGCTGCGGCGCGCCGGTGGTGTCATCGAGCGGTGCCGGCAGGGCCGGCAGGGGCGCCGAAGGCACCAGCACGCCGTTGTCGCCCAGCATCCGGTTGAAGCCGGCCAGGCCGGTGGTCATTTCCAGATTCAGTTCCAGATGGTCGGCCGTGGCCCGCAGCGGGGTGACGTTGCGTACCACCGGCACCTCGCGCAGGCCAGCGGCCAGGCGCAGGTAATCCTCGCTGCTGTTGATGCCGGTCACCACCACGCGGTAGGTACCGGCCGCCCCGGTGGCCGCGCCAGCCTTGGCGTAACGCTTGACCAGCGCATCGGCGGCACCGTCGGCACCGGCAGCCATCGCGCGCATGGCGTTGGCATCCTTGCTGGTCCACTTGTTCAGCTCACGGCCGTTGTCGACGAACACCCAATCAGCCTGCCAGCCGCCATTGGCGCGGTAGAGCTTGCCGATCAGCTGCATCGGCGGCGCATAACGGGCCGAGGCGCGGGCCACCGCAGCGCTGTCCTGGCGCCAGATGGCCCCGGCCAGAGCCTGTTCGGCCGCACCGCCGCTGGGCAGGCCCAGCTTGAAGCCGCGTTCGGTGGCGCGGTTCAGCAGCGGACGGGCTGCATTGGCCTGCTGCACGCTGACCAGGCGCGGTCCACTGCCATCATCCACCGCCAGCCAGACCACCGGCTTGGGCCGCGGCTGCGGCCACAGCGGCAGGCCCAGGGCGGACACCAGCGCGTCCACGTCATCCTCGCGGAAACGGGCCACCAGCAGCGTCCGGTAGCTGGGGGCGCCACTGGTGCCGACGCTCTGGTCCTGCTTGAAGTCGTAGCTGGCCACGTAATCCCTGGCGTTGCGCAGGGCCTGCACCACACCCGGGCGCGCGGTCACGTTGCGGTCGCCGGACAACTTGCCCAGGACCACGCTCAGGGCACGGGCCAGGCCCCCGTTGCGGTCGGCCTCGGCCTGGCTGTTGACGGGCACTTCGGCCTCGTAGGCACCACTGGCGGTGGCGACATCGCCCTCGGTACGAAGCCCGCTCTGGGCCATCGTGGCCACTGGCAGGCACAACGCGAGGAGCAGGGCGGGAATAAGGCTGCGGCGCATCAGGACATCCATTGGCTCGACGTATCCGGGGGGAATTGTTGCCCGAATACGGACTTTGCGCCAATGCGGCCTGTTAAAATCGCCCGTTCAACCCCTGCCAGCGCCGACGCCCGTGACCAACACCCCGTCTTCCGCCCCCTCCCCCCTCACCTATCGTGACGCGGGCGTCGACATCGACGCCGGCAACTCGCTGGTCGAGCGGATCAAGCCCCTGGTCAAGCGCAGCTTCCGCCCGGAAGTGATGGGCGGCCTGGGCGGCTTCGGCGCCCTGTTCGACCTGTCCAACAAGTACCGCGAGCCGGTGCTGGTGTCCGGCACCGACGGCGTCGGCACCAAGCTGAAGCTGGCCCACCAGCTGAACCGCCACGATACGATCGGCATCGATCTGGTCGCCATGTGCGTCAACGACGTGCTGGTGCAGGGGGCCGAGCCGCTGTTCTTCCTGGATTACTTCGCCACCGGCAAACTGGACATCGACACCGCGGCGGCGGTCGTGGGCGGCATCGCCAACGGCTGCACCGAGGCCGGCTGCGCGCTGATCGGCGGCGAAACCGCTGAAATGCCCGACATGTATGCCCCGGGTGAATACGACCTGGCCGGCTTCACCGTGGCCGCCGTGGAAAAGAGCGAACTGAAGGATGGCGCCAGCGTGGCCGCCGGCGACGTGCTGATCGGCATTGCTTCCTCCGGCCCGCATTCCAACGGCTACTCGCTGGTGCGCCGCATCTATGACCGTGCTGGCCAGCCGGCCGATCTGGAGCTGGAAGACGGCGTCAAGCTGGTCGATGCGCTGATGGCGCCGACCCGCCTGTACGTCAAGCCGATCCTGTCGCTGCTGAAGTCGCACGGCCCGGCCATCCACGGCATGGCCCACATCACCGGTGGCGGCCTGACCGAGAACATCATCCGCGTGGTGCCCGAAGGCCTGGGCCTGGACATCCAGGCCTCGGCCTGGCCGCTGCCGCCGGTGTTCCAGTGGCTGCAGAAGGAAGGCGCGGTGGTCGACAGCGAAATGTGGCGCACCTTCAACTGCGGCATCGGCTTCGTGCTGATCGTGGCCCCGGAGCAGGTCGCCGCAGTGTCCGAAGCCGTGCAGGCGCAGGGCCTGGACCACTGGCCGATCGGCCAGGTGGTCACCGCCAGCGGCGCCGAACGCGTCCGCATCGCCTGATCGACACTCAAGGAGCCCGCATGGACGCTACGCCCACCTCGCCTGCTGCACCGGTGCCGCCCCCGGCACCGGCCGCGCCTGCGCTGACCGCACAGGACATCGACCACCTGCGCCTGCTGGCGATCTTCCATTACGTGGTGGCCGGCCTGGCCGCCGTGTTCGGGCTGATCTTCTGCATGCACATCGTGATGGGCATCGCCATGCTCAGCGGCGCCCTGCCGATGAACTCCAACGGCCAGGCCACGCCGCTGCACGAGCAGCAGTTCATGGGCTGGATGTTCATCATCATGGGCGGCTGCGCGGTGTCCTTCGGGCTCGGCCTGGCGGGCTTCATCGCCTATGCCGGGCGCTGCCTGAAGCAGCGGCGCCGGCACCTGCTGTGCATGGTGGTGGCCGCCATCGCCTGCCTGTTCACCCCGTTCGGCACCGTGCTGGGCGTATTCACCCTGGTCGTGCTGCTGCGCCCGCAGGTGAAGGCGGCCTTCGAAGCCAACGCGCCTTCCCGCCTCTGAGACACCCGATGGCCGCCGCATGACCGCACGCATCGCCGTACTGGCCTCCGGCCGTGGCAGCAACCTGCAGGCCATCCTTGATGCGATCGACGCCGGCCGCCTGCCGGCCGAGGTGGTGGGGGTCTTTTCCGACCGCCCCGACGCCGCCGCACTGCAGCGCGTCGGGCCCGGCCAGCGCTGGGCACAGGCGCCGAAGACGTTCAGCGACCGCGCCGCCTACGAACAGGCGCTCGGCGATGCCGTGCAGGCGGCGGCCCCGGACTGGATCGTCTGCGCCGGCTACATGCGCATTCTCGGCGCCGGGTTCGTCCAGCGCTTCACGGGCCGCCTGGTCAACATCCACCCGTCGCTGCTGCCGTTGCACAAGGGCCTGCACACCCACGCCCGTGCGCTGGAGGCCGGCGATGCCGAGCACGGCGCCAGCGTACACCTGGTCGTGCCGGAACTGGATGCCGGGGCCGTGCTGGCCCAGGTACGCGTGCCCGTACTGCCCGGCGATGACGCGACCCGCCTCGCCGCACGGGTCCTGGCGGTCGAACATCCACTATTGATCGCCACCCTGCAGTTGCTGTGCGACGGCCGCCTGGCTGAACGGGAGGGCCATCCGATCCTCGACGGTCACCCCCTGTTTAGCCCGTTGGCTCTAGATTCCGCCGGAAACCTGAACCGGTAACGCCCGTGCACACGCCCTGCTGACTGCGGGGCTGGCATCCTGCCTCCTCCTGCGGTTCCTGCCCGCCATGAAGAACTCGATTCCGTTGCGCCATTTCCTGCTGCTGCCGCTCGCCGTGCTTGCGTGTGCCGCCTGGGCACAGACCCCGCCATCGGTCGAACCTGCGCCCGTGGTGCAGGCGCCGCCCGCCCCGGCCGTGCCCGCGCTGCCGGCCATGGCCTGGGAAGCGCCGCCGCTGCAGCCGTTCACGGCCACCTACCAGGCCTTCTACAAAGGCAAGGAGGCTGGCGATGCGACCATGCAGGTGACCCACACCGGCGGGAACCAGTGGCGGGTGGACATGCAGGTGGTCGGCCGCCGTGGCTTCGCCAGCGTGCTCGGCCTGAACCTGGAACAGAGCACCGTATTCGAGGAACGCAACGGCGTCTACGCGCCCTTGAGCCAGAGCACCGTGCGCAAGGGCCTGTTCCTGGGCAAGAAGGCGGTGGGCACCTACAACTGGGAAACCAGCACCGCGCAGTGGACCGGCGACGTCAAGAAGGACCGCGCCCAGCCCATTCCCTTGCAGCGCGGCGACCAGAGTGCGCTGCTGCTGAACCTGTCGCTGATGCGCGATGCCCACCCAGGCGCGGTGATGCACTACCGCTACGTCGAACTGGGCAAGGTGCGCCAGCACGATTACCAGGCCGCCGCGCAGACCGAGAACGTCGAGGTCGGTGACCTGTCCTACAACGCGCTGAAGGTGTACCGCACCAACGGCGGCAACAACGAAACCATTCTCTGGATCGCCAACGGTGTCCCCACCCCGGTGCGCATCCTGCAACGCGAAGATGGCGAAGATCGCATCGACCTGCGCCTGATCGAATACCAAGGAGTGTGAGCATGACGACCCTGACCCGCCCGCTGACCTGGATCGCCGCTGCCGCGCTGTCGGTGGCCAGCCTTCCGGCGATGGCCCTGCAGCCGTTCAAGGCCGATTACCTGGCCAGCTACATGGGCATGCAGGCCAACGGCACCATGACCCTGGCCAACGAAGGCACCGGCAAGTGGCGCTACAACCTGCAGGTGAAGAACCAGCTGGCCGACCTCAGCCAGAGCACCGTGTTCGAGGAAGTGCGTGGCCAGCTGCGCCCGCTCAGCAGCCAGGACCGCTCGGCGCTGCTGGTGAAGAAGCGAAACGTGCAGGCCAGCTACAACTGGACCAGCAACCAGGCCACCTGGACCGGCGACATCAAGCCGGACCGCGCCGGCCCGGTCGCGCTGAAGGCCGGTGACATGGATGCGCTGCTGATCAACCTGGCGATCGCCCGCGACCTGGCCGCCGGCAAGCCGCTGACCTACCGCATGGTCGACGAAGGCCGCATCAAGAACATGACCTACAAGGTCGTGGGCAAGGAAGCAGTGACCGTAGGCGGCAAGAGCTACCAGGCCACCAAGGTCTCGCGCGTGGATGGCGACAAGGAACAGATTGCCTGGATCGTGCCCGAGTTCCCGGTGCCGACCCGCATCCTGCAGCGCGAAGGCGGCCGCGACGCGCTGGACCTGACCATCAAGGCGCTGAATTGACGCCTTGCCGGTAGTGCCGGCCGCTGGCCGGCATCCGTGTCGCATTGCCGTCTTCATCCGCAACATCCGCCTGGTCGAAGACGATGCCGAGCACATCGAAGGCAACTC
>NZ_JBNNHG010000177.1:0-7051 GCF_050268705.1 Stenotrophomonas sp. NPDC077659
TATCTGGGCGAAATCCCGCTGATGACCGAAAACGGCACCTTCATCGTCAACGGCAACCAGCGCTTCATCGACATGCTGTTTCCGCTGGAAATCAGCTACATCGAAGTGGTGCGCGGGACCAACGACCCGCGCTACGGCCTGCACAACATCGGCGGCAACGTGAACTTCGGTACGCGCCAGGGTGGCAACTACACCGATGCGCGGCTGGCCTACGGCAGCTACAGCACCCGTGATGCGCAGCTGGCGGTGGGGCGCGAAGCGGATGGCTTCGCGCAGAACTACTTCGTCGGCACCCAGGCCAGCGATGGCTACCGCGACCACGACACCTCGAAGAAGTACTCGCTGGGCGGCAAGTGGTTTTACGGCTCGCAGGACGACGGCCTGCGCATGGGGCTGACCGCTCGCGTCTACCACCACGAAGCAGATGAACCCGGCTTCATGACGGCCGACGAACTGCGCACGCATCGTCGTGGCAGCGATCTGCGCAACGCCAATGATGGCGATGACCGCGACATGCGCCAGATCGCCGCGCACGTGGACCTCAAGCTGTCCGACGCGCTGACCTTCGGCACGCGGCTGTACTACAACCGCTATGAAGACGACCGCCGCGTGACCTTCAGCAACCGCCCACCGGCAACCTGCCGCGCCAGCGCAGCGTGTGGGATGAGCGCCAGACCGGCCTGCTCAGCACACTCACCTGGCAGGCCAGCCCTGTGCTCACCGTCGAAGGCGGCCTGAACTACGATTACAGCCAGGCGCCGGCGCGCGTGCATAACAACGACCGCCACAGCTTCGGCAACTGGGGCGCCTACGTGCAGGCCATCTACCAGCCCGCCGACGCGTGGAAGATCGTGCCGGCCTAGACCGCGATGCCAGCGTTTCGCTGCAGGGCCGGGAAGTGGCCGCCACCCCGCGCCACATCAGCAATCTGGGCATGGACTACCGCGCCAGCGACGCGCTGCGTCTCGGCCTCCAGGCCCGCGCACAAGGCGACTACTACCCGGAAGAGCGCAACGAGACCGGCAAGTTCGGCAGTTTCGCCGTGCTCGACCTCAGCGCCGCGTACCAGATCAACCCGCGCTGGAGCGTGGACCTGCAACTGAAGAACGTCACCGGCCGCGAGTACGCCTACGCCTGGTACGACAGCTTCTTCTGGGACAGCGGCCGCCCGATGCTCTCGCCGGCGCCGGGCCGCAGCGTGTTCGTCGGTCTCAACATGAAGCTGTAACCGGCCACGCATCCGGTAGGGGTCGAGCCTGCTCGACCTGCAGCGGGGTCAGAGCCCTTTCCTGCGGAAAGGGATCCGACCCCGGCCCCCGGATGAACCTCACACCGCCGCGCTGTAAGGCTCGATCCGTGCCAGCACGTCGGCCAGCTTCTCCTTGGTCATCGCCGCATCGAAGTCGGCCTGCAGACCGATCCAGAACTTGTCTGACAGCCCGAAGTAGCGGGAAAGGCGCAGGCCGGTATCTGCCGTCACCGCGCGCTGACCGGTAACAATCTCGCCGATCCGACGCTGCGACACGCCGATCGCCTTCGCCAGGCGGTACTGGGTGATGCCAAGAGGTTCCAGGAACTCGTGCAGCAGGATCTCGCCGGGAGCGGGGTAGGGGACGGTTCGCATGAGCGCGACTCCTTAGTGGTAATCGACAATTTCAACTTCCGCAGGGCCTTCTCGGGTCCACACGAAGCACACCCGGAACTGATCATTGACGCGGATGCTGTACTGGCCGCAGCGGTCTCCGCGTAATGGCTCCAAGCGATTGGCCGGCGGTATGCGCAGATCCCGCAGATCAGCCGCAACATTGAGCATCGCCAACTTGCGGAGTGCAGCGCCTTCGATGTGGCGCCATCTCGGCACGCGCTGGCCATCAAACAGCGCCTGCGTGCGTTTGCAGGCAAATGATTGGATCGGCATGGTAGTAACGATCAGCGATAGTATCGTAAGACGTTAGTATCCTCCGCACAAGGACGGCAGGTAATTGCCAGGTACGACGATCAGCGCCGCATTCCGCTCGAAGGGTCAGAGCCCTTTCCGGACGGAAAGGGATCCGACCCCGGCCCCCCGTTTTGCACTACATTGGTGCAATGTCCGACCCCGCACCCCCGCCGTCCCTCGATGCCCTCGGCACGCCGCTGGCCTGGGCCGGGGCCGATGGCCGCATCATCGGCTGCAATCCCGCGTTCGCCCGCTGGCTGGGCGTCAGCGTCCGCCGCCTGATCGGTCAGCCGTTGGCCGCGCTGGAGGTGCAGGGCGAGGCGCTGGCCCATTTCCTGGCCCGCGACGAGCGTGACAGCCTGCGGCTCAACCGCCTGGCCCTGGCCCTGCCGGGCGAGGCGCCCCGCTTTGCCGAGGGCTGGATGAGCCGCCGCGACGATGGTGGCTGGTTGCTGGAAGCCCACCCGGTCGATGAATTCCCCGGCCTGGACCCGACCCAGGCCCTGCCCAGCGCGCTCAGTGCCGCGCTGAAAGGGCTGGCTCACGAACTGCGCAACCCGCTGGCCGGGCTGAAGGGCGCCGCCCAGCTGCTGGCCCGCCGCGCTGCCCAGCGCGATGCCAGCGAACGCGAGCTGATCGAGCTGATCGGTTCGGAAATCGAACGCCTCAACGGCCTGCTCGACCAGTTGCTGTCGCCGGCCCCGGCCGCACCGCATGCACTGCTGAACATCCACGCTTCGCTGGAACGCGTGCTGCGCCTGGCTGAAAGCGAGGCCGGCTGGGCGGTGCGCCTGCAGCGCGATTACGACCCCAGCATTCCCGAATTCGCAGGTGACGCCGACCGTCTCACCCAGGCGGTGTGGAACCTGGTGCGCAACGCCATCCAGGCCGGCGCCGGGGTCATCACCCTGCGTACGCGCGTGGAGCACGGCGCACGCATTGCCGAACAGCTGCACACGCTGGCGCTGCGCCTGGAAATTGCCGACGACGGCCGTGGCGTGCCTGAAGAACTGGCCGAGCACCTGTTCCTGCCGTTGGTCAGTGGCCGTGCCGAAGGCACCGGGCTGGGCCTGGCGCTGGCCCAGCAGGTAGCACGCGAACACCGTGGCACGCTCACCTACCGCTCGCGCCCGGGCCATACCGTGTTCACCCTGCTGCTGCCGATCGGCAACGGCACCGCCCCGGCCGAGGAGGCCCCGAGTGATGTCTGAACTCCCTTCGTCCGCGCAGCGCATCTGGGTGGTCGACGATGACCGCGCGGTGCGCTTCGTGCTGTGCACCGCGCTGCGCGAGGCGGGCTACCAGGTCGATGATTTCGACAGCGCGGCACCGGCGTTGAAGGCGTTGGCTGAGAGCCCACCGCCGGCGCTGCTGTTCACCGATGTGCGCATGCCCGGCGACGATGGCCTGGTGCTGCTGGAAAAGCTGAAGGCCGCGCTGCCGCTGTTGCCGGTGGTGGTGATGTCGGCCTACACCGATGTGGCCAGCACGGCCGGTGCATTCCGTGGCGGCGCGCATGAGTTCCTGTCCAAGCCCTTCGATCTGGACGATGCGGTGGCCCTGGCCCAGCGCGTGCTGCCCGCGGTGGCGCCGGCCCTGGCCGCGCCGACCACGGTGAGCGACACGCCCAGCGACCAACCGCCACAACTGGTGGGCGACACCCCGGCCATGCGCGCGCTGTTCCGCGCCATTGGCCGCCTGGCGCAGGCACCGTTGGCGGTGCTGATCACCGGCGAAACCGGCACCGGCAAGGAGCTGGTGGCCAACGCGCTGCATCGCGAATCGCCGCGTGCGCAGGGCCCGTTCGTGGCGCTGAACACCGCCGCCATTCCCGCCGAACTGCTGGAAAGCGAACTGTTCGGCCACGAGGCCGGCGCGTTTACCGGTGCCCAGCGCCGTCACATCGGCCGCTTCGAGCAGGCCAACGGCGGCACGCTGTTCCTCGACGAAATCGGTGACATGCCGCTGCCGCTGCAGACGCGCCTGCTGCGCGTGCTGGCCCAGGGCGAATTCTTCCGCGTCGGTGGCCGCGAACTGATCCATGTGGATGTGCGCGTGGTCGCCGCCACCCACCAGGATCTGGAAGGGCTGGTCGCGCAGGGGAAGTTCCGCGCCGATCTGCTGCACCGGCTGGACGTGGTGCGTCTGCAGTTGCCGCCACTGCGCGACCGCCGAGAGGACATCGCGCAACTGGCCACGACCTTTCTGGCTGCTGCCGCGCACAAGCTGGATACACCGCCGAAGCGGCTCACTGCCGCCGCCCTGCAGGCGCTGCGTGAGCACGACTGGCCGGGCAACGTGCGCGAGCTGGAAAACGTCTGCTGGCGCATGGCCGCGCTCGCCGCTGCCGACACCATCGGCGTGGCCGACGTCGATACCGCGCTGAATCGCCCACGCAGCCGCCGTGGCAGCGCGGCAGGCGCCGATCCGGGCCAGTGGGAAGCGCTGCTGTCCGAATGGGCGCGGCGGCAGCTGGTCGAGGGCGCCGAAGGGCTGCATGCGCAGGTGCGCGAGCGGGTGGACCACGCCCTGCTGGAGGCTGCCCTGCAGATCACCCATGGCCGCCGCGCCGAAGCCGCCGCGCGGCTCGGGCTGGGCCGCAACACGCTCACCCGCAAGCTGGGCGCCGGCCGCCGCCGCGGAGGCCATTGAACGGTCCCTGCACACCGTCCTCGCGCCCGCTTGCCGAACTGTTGATCCGCCATGGACGATGCCGTCCGTAGTGTTCCCTGCAAGGAGTTCCTGATGCGCCTGTCCTTTGCCATCCTGCCGCTGTCTGCCGCCGTGCTGTTGTCCGCCTGTGGCAGCGCGCCGCAGAAGCCGCAGCCCACGCCGCCACCGGCAGTCACCACGCCCGTGGCCCAGCTGGCCGAAGCCAATCTGGCGCCGGCCTCGGCCAGCATCGTCAGCGGCCGCCTGGTGCTGAAGACTGAAAGCGGTGGCGTGCACCTGACCGGACTTGTGGGTGGCCTGCAGCCGATGCAGCAGGCCGGTTTCCATATCCATGAGCGTGGTGACTGCAGCGCGGTGGATGCCAGCAGTGCCGGCAATCACTTCAATCCCGCAGCCAGCGCGCATGGCCGCGCGGGTACGGGCAAGCACCATCTGGGTGACATCGACAATCTGCAGGCCGACGCGCAGGGCCGCGCCAATGTCGATGTGCACCTGAAGGGCGTTACCCTTGGGGGAGGCGCCGCCACCGATATCGCCGGGCGTGCACTGGTCGTGCATGCCAACGCCGATGACTATCGCAGCCAGCCCGCCGGCAATGCCGGCGTCCGCATCGCCTGCGGTGTGATCCGGGTTACCCGCTGATCGCCACGGGCATCATTCCAAGGAGAGTTTCCATGCGTTTGATCCATACCTCGCTGTTCGCGGCCATCGCCGCCCTGGGCCTGGCGGCCTGCAACCAGCAGCCCGCAGCGGCCCCGGATGCCCCGGCCACCACCCCGGCCGAAGGCTCGGCCGCCCCGGCTGATCCGGCTGCTGCACCGGCCACCGAAGCCGCTCCGGCCACCGATGCCACGGCGACCGCCGAGCTGGCACCGACCCAGGGCAACGAGACCAAGGGCAGCGTCACCTTCAAGGTGGTCGACGGCAAGGTGCACGTGACCGGCCAGATCACCGGCCTGAAGCCGGGCAGCGAGCACGGCTTCCACATCCACGAGAAGGGCGACTGCAGCGCGCCGGACGGCATGAGTGCCGGTGGCCACTTCAACCCGGGCAAGCAGGACCACGGCAACGTGTCGGCCGACCCGCACCACGGCGGCGACATGCCCAACATCAAGGCCGACGACAAGGGCGTGGCTACCATCGATGGCCCGGTCTCGAGCAACGTCAACATCGGCAAGGGTGATGACTTCGACATCATCGGCCGCGGCCTGATCGTCCACGCCGATGCGGACGACTACCACACCCAGCCGACCGGCAACGCCGGTGCGCGCCTGGCCTGCGCGGTCATCCAGAAGGCTCCGTAAGGAGTACGTGCCGCCTGTAGAGCCGAGCCCATGCTCGGCTGCTCTGCAGGCAGCCTGAGCCGAGCATGGGCTCGGCTCTACAACCCCCGCACGGGGATCGCAGATCA
This sequence comes from Stenotrophomonas sp. NPDC077659, assembly GCF_050268705.1. Classification (NCBI taxonomy): domain Bacteria; kingdom Pseudomonadati; phylum Pseudomonadota; class Gammaproteobacteria; order Lysobacterales; family Lysobacteraceae; genus Stenotrophomonas; species Stenotrophomonas sp. NPDC077659. Next base: position 6,024 of record NZ_JBNNHG010000177.1, read on the forward strand.
ACGCGCCAGCAGCTCGCGCGCGTCCTGCCCGGCCTCGCAGTGCACGAACAGCACCGGCACGCCGTGCGCTTCCAGCACCGCCGCCATCTGCCGCTGGCGCATCAGGAACTGCTCGTAGATGCCCTGCAGGCGGTCGCAGTCGTTCTTGCTGTGGCTGTAGTACGCACACCAGCCCGCCGGATCGAACAGGGCCATGCGCGCTTCGCCCTGCGTGTAGCGCAGCAGCGGCTCCGGTGCGTTGTCCAGCCACTCGTCCTGGCCGGGGGCCAGGATCGCGGTCTCGATCAGCGGCCACAGCGCGGCCAGGCCCTGGTTGTCGTACTGCATCGACATCATCGCGGCCAGATCATTCACGGTGAAATAGCGCGCATGCTCGATGCGGGCACCAAAACTGTTCTGCGCCATCAGCGCCGTATCGGCATGGGCCATGCCGTTGGCCAGCAGCACCTCTTCCAGCGCATCGGCCACTGCGGCGGTGGTCGCCACATCGCTGCCGGTCAGCAGGAACGGCACCACGCGCAGCCCACCGCCGGCCAGCGTCGCATCGGCCTGGAACGGCAGCGGCACCTCGCCATCGGCACCGGCACCGAAGGCCAGCAGGCGCGGCCCCTGGTTGCGGCCCGGCGCGCGCATCTGCAGTTCTTCCAGGCGGCGGTGGATCGGCCAGCCCGGGCGCAGGACTTCGGCAGGGTCGAAATGGGCGGCGGCGAACACCAGGTCCAGCTCGGCCACCTGCGGCACCAGCTTGGCCAGGTCACGACCGATACGCTCGGCCAGTTCGCCAGCCTGGTCGGCGCTGAGCACCGCCTGGCGGGGGATTTCACCGTTGGCCAGTTCCAGGGCCAGCACGCCAAGGGCATTCATCGCAGGGTCGGGTTTGCTCATGGTTCCACGGTTGGCCCATCACAGGGCGGCAGCTACACTTGGCGCCATTATGCCTGCTCCGTCGTGCAGGCCATGTTGCAGACACCCTCACTACAGGAGCGCCACCCATGTGTTCGATCTTCGGAATCTTCGGCCTGCAGGCC
>NZ_JBNNHG010000178.1:0-6934 GCF_050268705.1 Stenotrophomonas sp. NPDC077659
CAGATCGGTGAGCACCGCATCGCGGTTCATGATCCCGGTCAGTGGGTCGGTGCGCGCCTGTACGCGCAGGGTTTCCTCGGCCTGCTTGCGTTCGGTGATGTCCTGCACGGTACCGGTAATGCGCGCGGCATCGACATCACCGGTGGAAACCTCGCCGATCATGCGGATCCAGAACGAGTGCCCATCACGGCGCTGGCCCTGCAGTTCCAAGCCGAAACTGCTGCGATGTTCGATGGTGTCGGCCAGTGCCTGCTGCAGGGCAGTGCGGTCGTCAGTGCGCAGGCAGTCAAGCAGGTCGTTCATGTCCCGCAGGTCGTCGGGCTGGCCGAGGATGCGCCGCGCCTCATCGGTCAGGTACAGGCGCCGCAGGCCACGGTCCCATTCCCAGCCACCGATGTGCGCCAGCGACTGCGCCCGCGCGAACAGAGTGTTGTTGCGCTTGAGCTCGGTGATGTCGCTGAACATCGAATAGACATGGTCGGCCTGGTCGCAGCCCGTGCCGAAGACGGGCACGTTGGTGGTGGACAGCCACAGCATCCGCCCGCGTGGGCGGTGGTACAGGCCGATGATGGTGCTGCGGATGACCCGCCCGGCCTGGAAACAGCGGCGGGCCGGCCACTGGGCTTGGGTAAGGGTATTGCCGTGTTCGTCCACGAACAACCACGCCTCGGGGTCGAGCAGGGCGTGGAAGCCGTTGCCGCTGCCATTGCCGTTGATTCCCAGGATGCGGTGCGCGGCCGGGTTGGCCGAGATCACCTGCAGGTCACGGTCGAACAGGATCACGCCCTTGTCGATGGACTCCATCAGCAGACGGTAGCGCGATTCGGCCCGCCAGCGGCCGCTGAGGTCACGCGCCACGGCGACGATGCAGCGCTGGCCACGGTCCTGGAAGCCGGCCGAGTGGACCTCCACCGGGAAGCGGCTGCCGTCGCCGCGCATGTTGGTCACTTCGATGACGTAGGTGTCGCCGCGGTTGAGCGCTTCCCACACCGGCTCCAGGTGGTCGCTGGGCAGGTCGGGATTGAGCAGTTCGATGGGCTGGCCGACGATGGCCTCGCGCGGCCGGTCGTAGGCGTGGACGCCGGCGCGGTTGACGTCCAGCACCACGCCATCGGCGCTGAGGATGCTGACCGGATCGGGTACCGCATCGAACAGGGCGGCGTATCGTTCCTGCGCCTCGCCCATGCGCAGGCGGGCATCGATCAGCGCTTCCATCGCCTGGCGCAGCAGCCGGGCCTGCGCGGCGGGCGGCGCACCGGCCAGCGCGGCCTGCAGGGCGGCCAGCGCGTCGTCGGTCACGGCGGGTGCTTCACCGTAGGCCGGAACGTCGCGCGGGCCGCCGTCGTTCATGTCGACGCCAGGGCCTGCCCGACCCGGCTTGCGGTGGCGCGACCGAGCAGGCCCGCGAGCCAACGCCCGGTTTCCGCCAGGGCCGGCAGGTCCACGCCGCAGTCCAGGCCCAGGCCCTGCAGCAGGTAGACCACATCCTCACTGGCCACGTTGCCGCTGGCGCCTTTTGCGTAGGGGCAGCCGCCCGCGCCTGACACGGCGCTGTCCACGACGCGCACGCCTTCTTCCAGGCAACTGGCGATGTTGGCGATGGCCTGGCCGTAGGTATCGTGGAAGTGCACGGCCAGGGCGTCCATCGGGATCTCGGCAGCGACCGCCTTCAGCATGGCCCGCGCCCTGTGCGGGGTGCCCACGCCGATGGTGTCGCCCAGCGAGATTTCGTAACAGCCCATGTCGTGCAGGGCGCGGGCCACCCGCACCACGTCGGCCAGCGGCACCTCGCCCTGGTAGGGGCAGCCGAGCACGGTGGAGACGTAGCCGCGCACGCGCACGCCGTCTTCGGCGGCACGACGCAGGACCGGCGCGAAGCGGGCCAGCGACTCGTCGATGCCGGCATTGGTATTGGTGCGGTTGAAGGCCTCGGAGGCCGCAGTGAACACCGCCACTTCCTGCACGCCGACGGCGCGGGCGCGGTCATAGCCCTGCTCGTTGGGCACCAGTACCGGGTAGGCGATGCCGGGGCGGCGGTCGATGCCGGCATAGACCTCGGCCGCATCGGCCAGCTGTGGCACCCAGCGCGGGCTGACGAAGCTGGTGGCCTCGATGGTGCGAAGGCCAGTGGCGGACAGACGGTCGATCAGCGCGATCTTGTCAGCGGTCGCCACCGCCTGCTTTTCATTCTGCAGGCCGTCACGCGGGCCCACTTCGACGATGCGGACGATATCGCTCATCGACGCATCTCCAAGGGCAGAAGAGCGGTGCGGGCAGCAGGGGCGTCAGCGGGTGCGGTCACGGGGAGTCCTGGAAAACGGGGAGCGGCCCGGGTTCAGCCGGGCTGCCAACAGGGATACGCAGGTCAGCCGCCGGAGCGGCCACAATCCTGCGCGGGGATCAGGCCGGGCGGTGGCAGACCGCTTCGATGTTGTTGCCGTCCGGGCAGGTCACGAAGGCGGCGTAGTAGTCCGGGTGGTACCACGGGCGCAGGCCTGGCGCCCCGTTGTCACGGCCCCCGGCGGCCAGCGCGGCGGCGTGGAAGGCGTCGACGTCGGCACGGCTGGCGCATGCGAAGGCCACGTGCACACCGTGGCTGGCGCTGCCGCCATTGCCGATCCAGAAGAACGGCTTGCCGTTGCTGCCGAAGCCGACGTGGTCGTAGCTGCCGGTCTGTTCGGCGGTCACTTCCATCACCAGGGTGATGCCCAGCGGTGACAGTGCCTGCAGGAAGAACGCCTTGCTGCGGGCCAGGTCGCCGCTGCACAGGCCGATGTGGTCAAGCATGTCAGGCCTCCGTGACCCAGTGTGGCGCGCGCTTGTCGAGGAAGGCGCCCAGCCCTTCCTGGCCTTCGGCCGACACCCGCAGGCGCGCGATGAGGGCGGCATTGTCATCGTCCAGCGTGTCACGGTCGCGGCTGTGGCGGACCTGGCGGACCAGACCCTTGGCCGATGCCGAGGCGATAGGGCCGGCCTTGTCCAGCTGGGCCAACTGGCGCTGCACGGCGTCGTCCAGGCGCTCGGGTTCCACCAGTTGGTGGACCAGGCCGATGCGCAGGGCCGTGTCGGCGTCGAAGTGCTCGCCGGTGGCGAACCAGCGCCGGGCCTGGCGGGTGCCGATGGCCTCGATCACATAGGGCGAGATCACCGCCGGCAGCAGGCCCAGGCGGCTCTCGGTCAGGCCGAATCGGGCAGCAGGGGTGGCGATGGCAATGTCACAACAGGCGACCAGGCCCACGCCGCCACCGAACGCCGCGCCGTGCACCCGGGCCAGGGTCGGCCGCGGCAGCTCGTCCAGGGTGCGCATCAGGCGGGCCAGGGCCAGTGCGTCCTCGCGGTTCTCGCTCTCGCTGGCGGCGGCCATGCCGCGCATCCACTGCAGGTCGGCCCCGGCGGAGAAGGACGCGCCATGGCCGGCCAGCACCACCACGCGCACGGTCGGGTCGCGGCCGGCGGCGTCCAGGGCGACGGTCAGCCGGGCGATCAGGCCGGCGTCGAAGGCATTGTGCAGCTCCGGCCGGTTCAGCCAGAGGGTGAGGACGGCGCCATCGCGCTCGATCAGCAAAGCATCGTTCATGGGAATCCGGGGTCACTCCATACCTGTATGGATCATAGCGGGCCATTGGTCATGGGCCATGACGCGGCGCGGGAATGTTAGAATCGAGAACTATTTACATCCAGCTGAGATCTGGTAGATGACGCTGTCCGAACTGCCGCTGCATGCCTCCGCCACGGTCGATTGCGTTCAGGACCTGCACGCCAACGACGCCATTGCCCGTCGCCTGCGCGAACTGGGCTTCGTGAACGGCGAGGAAGTGCGCCTGGTGGCCAAGGGCCCGATCGGCGGTGAACCCCTGCTGGTGCAGGTCGGGTTCACCCGGTTCGCGCTACGCATCAGTGAAGCCAAGCGTGTCGTCATCAACGCCGCCGCAGAGGCCCACGCATGAACGCTGCCGTCAACGCTGCCCCGCTGCGCATCGCGCTGGTCGGCAACCCCAACAGCGGCAAGACCGCCCTGTTCAACCAGTTGACCGGCAGCCGGCAGAAGGTCGCCAACTACACCGGCGTCACCGTCGAACGCAAGGAAGGCCGCCTGCGTGCGCCGTCCGGCCGCGAGTTCGCCGTGCTTGACCTGCCGGGCGCCTACAGCCTGCAGCCGGCCAGTCTGGACGAGGCGATCACCCGTGATCTGTGCCGGGGCTTCTACCCCGGCGAGGCTGCCCCGGACGTGCTGCTGTGCGTGATCGACGCCACCAACCTGCGCCTGCACCTGCGGTTTGCGCTGGAACTGCGCGAGCTGGGCAAGCCGATGGTGATCGCGCTGAACATGGTGGACGCGGCGCAGCGCCGTGGCATCAGGATCGACGTCGCGGCGCTGGAGCGCGGGATCGGCGTGCCGGTGGTGGAAACCGTGGCGGTGCGCAAGCAGGGCGCCAAGGCACTGGTGGATCGCCTGGATGCGATGGTGCCGCACCTGGATGCGCCGCAGCCGGAAGTGGAGGGCGGCATCGATTATCACGGCAAGGTGCGTGACATTCTTGCGTCCGCCGTCACCATGCCGGCGCGCACCGCGAAGATCGACGACACCCTGGACCGTTGGCTGCTGCACCCGGTGTTCGGCCTGGTCACCCTGGTGGTGGTCATGTTCCTGATCTTCCAGGCGGTGTTCGCCTGGGCGACACCGCTGATGGATGGCATCGAGGCCGGCTTCGGCTGGCTGGGCGAAGTGGTGGGTGGCGTGCTTCCGCCCGGGCCACTGACCAGCCTGCTGACCGAAGGCATCATCGCCGGCCTCGGCGGAGTGGTGGTTTTCCTGCCGCAGATCCTGATCCTGTTCGCCTTCATCCTGGCCCTGGAGGAATCCGGCTATCTGCCGCGCGCCGCGTTCCTGCTCGACCGCATGATGGCGGGTGCCGGCCTGTCGGGCCGTTCGTTCATCCCGCTGCTGTCCAGCTTCGCCTGCGCGGTGCCCGGCATCATGGCCACCCGCAGCATCCAGGACCCGCGTGACCGCCTGGCGACCATCCTGGTGGCCCCGCTGATGACCTGTTCGGCAAGGCTGCCCGTATACGCGCTGCTGATCGGCGCGTTCATTCCAGATGCCAAGGTCGGCATCTTCAACCAGCAGGGCCTGGTGCTGTTCGGCCTGTACGTGGCCGGCATCCTGAGTGCACTGGTGATGTCCTGGGTGATGAAGAAGTGGCGCCGCGACAAGAGCGAGCACCCGCTGATGCTGGAGCTGCCGTCCTACCGCCTGCCGCACGTGCGCGATCTGGCCGTGGGCCTGTACGAGCGCGCCATGATCTTCCTGCGCCGGGTTGGCGGCATCATCCTGGCCCTGACCATCCTGCTGTGGGTGCTGCTGACGTTCCCGGGTGCACCGGCCGATGCGACCATGCCGGCCATCGACTACAGCTACGCTGGCCAGATCGGCCATGCGATGACCGCGATATTCGCACCGCTGGGCTTCAACTGGCAGATCTGCATCGCGCTGATTCCCGGTTTGGCGGCACGCGAAGTGGCGGTGTCGTCGCTGGCCACGGTCTACGCACTGTCGGCGGCCGACGACGATGCGGCGATCTCCGCGCTGTCGCCGGTGGTGGCCGATGGCTGGTCGCTGGCTACCGGTCTGGCGCTGATGGTGTGGTTCATCTACGCACCGATGTGCATTTCCACCCTGGCCACCATCAAGCGCGAAACCAATTCGTGGAAGACGATGGGCTTCTCGGCGCTGTACCTGTTCGCGGCCGCCTACGTGGCGGCACTGATCACCTACCAGGTGACTGTGGCGCTGGGCGGTGGCTGATGGATGCCGGCCTGCTGATCCAGTACCTCATCGTCGCGGTAGCCGTGCTGGCCAGTGTGTGGGTGGTGATGAAGAAGCAGTTTCCCGGCATCACGCGCAGGCTGCGCGGTGCGCTGGCGCTGGCCCTGCTGAAGCCGGGCCGGCCTGCGTTGATGCAGGCGCTGGGCCGCAGGATCGCGCCGCCGGGCTCGGGCGGCGGCGGTGGCTGTGGAGGGTGTGACAGCTGCGGACCGACCAAAAAGTAGAGCCGAGCCATGCTCGGCTGCTGTTCGCGGGGGCCTTCATCCACGCATGGCGTGGATCTACCAGGTCCCATCCATGGCGTGGATCTACCCAAATGGCCGCGCTGCCGCTAGCCTGCGTGCATGAACCAGACTCCCCTGCGATTGCTCATCCATGGTGCTTCCGGGCGCATGGGCCAGGCCCTGCTGCGCTTGGCCGCCGAACATCCTGAAACCCTGCAGGTCGTGGCTGCGGTCACTGGCCGTGCGCCGGCCCAGCGCGTGATCGATGGCGTGCCGTACTTCGCCGCCAACGAACTGCCAGGCGCGCCGGCCTTCGACGTGGCGATCGACTTCAGCCTGCCGGAGGGGTTTGACCCGATGCTGGCACTGTGCGTGCAGCGCGGTGCGGGCCTGGTGTCCGGCACCACCGGCATTTCTGCGGTGCAGCGGCAGGCGCTGGACGCCGCCGCTGGTGCGATCCCGCTGGTCTGGGCCTCGAACTTCAGCCTCGGCGTGGCCGTGCTGGACGAACTGGTTGAACGCGCCGCACAGGCGCTGGCCGGTTGGGACTGCGACGTGGTCGAGTCGCACCACACGCGGAAGAAGGATGCGCCGTCTGGCACGGCATTGACCCTGGGTGCGGCCGCACAGCGGGGCGGGGCGGAGCCGCACTACGCAAGCCTGCGTGCCGGCGACATCGTCGGCGAGCACCTGGTGCAGTTCACCGGCCTGGGCGAGCGCATCGAGCTGGTCCACCGGGCGACCAGCCGCGACATCTTCGCCCGCGGTGCGCTGTTTGCCGCCCGCCAGCTGCACGGGCGCGCGCCGGGCAGCTACCGGGTGCGATCTATGCGAAACCGCCGGCATTCCCGCCTTGCTGGACGTGTGCCGCGGGAATCGTGGT
>NZ_JBNNHG010000179.1:0-3989 GCF_050268705.1 Stenotrophomonas sp. NPDC077659
TCTGCGGATCGGCCAGGTCCACGCCCTGGCCGCGCAGCGCAGCGGCCAGCTGGTGCCAGCTTGTCGCGGATCAGCTTGTCGGCGGTGTCCTGGTCGGGAATGCGCAGCAGCGCCTCGGCCACGCACATCAGCAGCACGCCTTCCTCGCTGCCCAGGTCGTACTGGCGCATGAAGGCTTCGATGGCGCCCTGGTCTTTGGCACGTACGCGTACCCTGCCGACCAGGTCGGCGGCCAGCGCCTGCACCTTGGCCTGTTCCTCGGCGGGCAGCCGGGCCTGCGCCAGCAGCTCGCGGACATGGCTGGCCTCGTCCTTCAACCAGCCATCGGTGATGGCCTGGCGGAACGGGTTGGGGGGCGCCGGCAGTTCCGGCGACAGCAGCGCGCCCGGACGCGGGGCGTCGTGGGCGGCAGGGGAGGAGGAAGGTGCGTTCATGCCGGTCCGGCCAGTGGAAAACTTGGCGATTTTAATCATTTTTGCGCCCTCCGGAAGTCCCCCGAAGACACCTTTGTGGAGGGCTGATAGCCCCTGATGGTGGTGGATTCAGCGTGTTCAGACAGTGCTGCATAGTTTGTGCCGAATTCGTCATTCGCGCCGCCGGGCTCATGCTGTATTGCAACATTGGAAAAAGTGTGAATGCACCCTTGCTACCGGTGAGAGGGCAGGGCTACCATCGAGGCGTTTCCCGCGGCAGGAACGCGGTTGCGACATGATCGAGGTGCTTCCAGCTCCTGATGGGTCAGGTACGCAGCTGCGGCTGCGTCCCCCACGGGCGCTCGATGCCCGGCAGTTCGTCCTGTTGTTCACCGTGTTGTCGGGTGCGATGTGGCTGGTGTCCGCCCTCGGGTGGGTGGCCGGCAATGCGTTCGCCCCCCTGTTCGCGCTGCTGTACAGCCTGTTGCTGGCAGCCGCCTTGCGCGCCTTGTGGCGCAGCGGTGAACGGCAGGAGGAGATCCGGGTCGTGCCGGCGTACGTGGAGGTCATCCCCGTAGCCGGTGGATCGCCGGTGTTCCGGGCCCATCCCCACTGGGTGCGCCTGCTCACCGACGACGAGAGGGTCCGGCTGGCATCCAGCGGCCGGCAGGTGGAGGTGGGGAGTTTCCTCGCGCCGGCCGAACGCCAGACGCTCGCTGAAATGCTTGAAGGCTTGCTCGCCGCCAGCGATGGCGGCAACCGACGACGCTAAGGGTCTAGGCAATGAAGCAAAGCAGCAGGTGGGGCACGAAGTGCGTTGCAGCGGTCGCCAGCCTGGTGGCCGGGGGACTGGTTCCGGCGTGGGCATGGGCGCAGGCCGCCGATCCCAAGCCGTGGCAGCTGAACATGGGCAAGGGGGTCACCCAGACCTCGCGCCTGGCCTGGGAGTCGAACAACCTGTCGTTGATCATCTGTACGGTGATCGGCGTCATCGTGTTCGGCGCGATGGCCTACGCCATCTTCAAGTTCCGCAAATCCAAGGGCGCGGTCGCGGCCACCTTCAGCCATAACACCAAGGCTGAAGTGATATGGACGGTGATCCCGGTGATCATCCTGATCGTGATGGCGTGGCCGGCCACGGCCAACCTGATCAAGATGTACGACACCCGCGATGCCGAGATGACGGTGAAGATCACCGGCTACCAGTGGATGTGGAAGTACGAATACCTCGGCGAGAATGTCACCTTCACCAGCCGCCTGGACCGTGAATCGGACCGCGTTCGGCAGAGTGGCGTGGTGCCTACCCGCGAAAGCCACCCGCACTACCTGCTGGACGTGGACAACCGTCTGGTGCTGCCGGTGGATACCAAGGTGCGCTTCGTCATCACCTCCGATGATGTGATCCACGCCTGGTGGGTGCCGGCGCTGGGCTGGAAGCAGGACGCCATCCCCGGCTTCATCAACGAGGCCTGGACCAGCATCGAGCAGCCCGGCGTCTACCGCGGCCAGTGCGCCGAGCTGTGTGGCAAGGACCATGGGTTCATGCCGATCGTGGTCGAGGCGGTGTCCAAGGAAGACTTCAAGCAGTGGCTGGCGCAGCGCAAGCCGGCACCGCCCGCCGCACCTGCAGCGCCGGCTGAACCGGCCACTCCGGCAGGCGAAACCCCGGCCGCCCCAGCAGCGGCCGAAGCCGCTCCCCCTGCCACCGCGGCCAGCGGCGCGTGATGTAAAGCCCGCGGCCGTTCGCGACCGTGGCGACAACCGATTCTGAGAGGTGTTTTGCGATGGCGCACTCGGCAGTTGGGCACGACGATCACCACCACCACCAGAGCTTCTTCGAGCGTTGGTTCTTCTCGACCAACCACAAGGACATCGGCACCCTGTACCTGGGTTTCAGCTTCATCATGTTCATCATCGGCGCGGCGATGAGCGTGGTGATCCGGGCTGAGCTGGCGCAGCCGGGCCTGCAGTTCGTCAAGCCCGAGTTCTTCAACCAGATGACCACCGTGCATGCGCTGGTGATGATCTTCGGCGGCGTGATGCCGGCCTTCGTCGGCCTGGCCAACTGGATGATCCCGCTGCAGATCGGTGCGCCGGACATGGCGCTGCCGCGCATGAACAACTGGTCGTTCTGGCTGCTGCCGGTGGCCTTCAGCCTGCTGCTGCTGACCCTGTTCCTGCCCGGTGGCGCGCCGGCCGGTGGCTGGACGCTGTACCCGCCGCTGTCGCTGCAGGGCGGCTACAACGTCGCCTTCAGCGTGTTCGCCATCCATGTGGCCGGCATCAGCTCGATCATGGGCGCGATCAACATCATCGCCACCGTGCTGAACATGCGGGCGCCGGGCATCGACCTGCTGAAAATGCCGATCTTCTGCTGGGCCTGGCTGATCACTGCGTTCCTGCTGATTGCGGTGATGCCGGTGCTGGCCGGCGCGGTGACCATGCTGCTGACCGACAAGTTCTTCGGCACCAGCTTCTTCAATGCCGCCGGTGGCGGTGACCCGGTGATGTACCAGCACATCTTCTGGTTCTTCGGCCACCCCGAGGTCTACATCATGATCCTGCCCGCCTTCGGCGTGGTCAGCGAGATCATCCCGACCTTCAGCCGCAAGCCGCTGTTCGGCTACCAGGCGATGGTGTACGCCACCGCCGCGATCGCCTTCCTGTCCTTCATCGTCTGGGCCCACCACATGTTCACCGTGGGCATGCCGCTGGGTGGCGAGATCTACTTCATGTTCGCCACGATGCTGATCTCGATCCCGACCGGCGTGAAGGTGTTCAACTGGGTCAGCACCATGTGGCGCGGCTCGCTCACCTTCGAGGCACCGATGCTGTGGTCGGTGGCCTTCGTCATCCTGTTCACCATCGGTGGCTTCTCCGGCCTGATGCTGGCCATCGTCGCGGCCGACTTCCAGTACCACGACACCTACTTCGTGGTGGCCCATTTCCACTATGTGCTGGTGACCGGTGCGGTGTTCGCGCTGATCGCGGCGGTGTACTACTGGTGGCCGAAGTGGACCGGGCGCATGTACAGCGAGAAGTGGGCCAAGGTGCACTTCTGGTGGTCGATCGTGTTCGTGAACCTGCTGTTCTTCCCGCAGCACTTCCTTGGCCTGGCTGGCATGCCGCGGCGCATCCCCGATTACAGCGTGGCGTTTGCCGACTGGAACCTGATCAGCTCGATCGGTGCGTTCGGTATGTTTGCTACCCCGTTCATGATGGCCGCGATCCTGCTGTCCTCGCTGCGCAATGGTGAAAAGGCCGAAGCCCGCAGCTGGGAAGGCGCGCGTGGCCTGGAATGGACGCTGCCGTCGCCGGCACCAGCGCACACCTTCACCACGCCGCCGACCATCCGTCCGGGGGATCTGGCCCATGACGACATCACCCATTGAGGTGGGCCATGCATAACGAGAGCCCGCTTGCCCCGTGTAGAGCCGAGCCATGCTCGGCTGACGGCGTGTCGTCCGGTCAAGAGCAGCCGACCAACGGCCGGCTCTACCAGGGTCAGGGCGAAGAGCAACCGACCAACGGCCGGCTCTACCAGGGTCAGGGCGAAGAGCAACCGACCAACGGCCA
>NZ_JBNNHG010000179.1:4087-6836 GCF_050268705.1 Stenotrophomonas sp. NPDC077659
CGGCTCTACCAGGGTCAGGGCGAAGAGCAGCCGACCAACGGTCGGCTCTACCAGGGCGGGGGCATCGAGCAGCAGCGCCAGCGTGCGCGGCGCACCGCCCTGTGGGTCGGCGCCATCGCCGTGCTGGTGTACGTCGGCTTCATCCTCAGCGGGGTGATCGGGCGATGAGCGACGCACCGGCCACCGCTCCGTCCCGCAGTGCCGGGCTGCCGCGCCTGATCGGCGTGGCGGTGGCGGTGTTCCTGCTGACGTTCTCGCTGGTGCCGCTGTACCGCATCGCCTGCGAAAAGGTGTTCGGCGTGCGCCTGGAGCGCGGCCCCGGCAGCGAGGCCAGTACCGGTGCCGCGGCCGGCAGGCGCACCGTGCGGGTGGAGTTCGATGGCGGCGTCAATTCGCGCCTGCCGTGGTCGTTCCACCCCGAACAGCTGACCATGGACGTGGTGCCCGGCGAGCTCAACGAAGCGCTGTACTTCGCGCGCAATGACAGCGCCAACGCCGTGGTCGGCAGTGCCGTGCCTTCGGTGGCACCGGCGCGCGCGTCGGGCTTCTTCAGCAAGACCGAATGCTTCTGTTTCACCGCGCAGACGCTGCAGGCCGGCGAGAAGCGCGACATGCCGGTGCGCTTCATCGTTGATCCGGACCTGCCACCGGAAATCAAGACGATCACCTTGTCCTACACCTTCTACCGCAACGACGCACTCTCGGACCGGTTGGCCCCTGCGGCCACGTCCGAAGGCGCGCACGCCGCTCCCTGACCCGGATACCGACATGGCCCAGACACCGACCGACGCCAACGTGTACTTCGTCCCGGCCCAGAGCCGTTGGCCGTTCGTGGGGTCCATCGCGATGATGGTGACCATGGTCGGCGTGGCCAGCTGGCTCAACGATGCCAGCTGGGGGCGCTGGACCTTCTACATCGGCATCGCGATGCTGGTGCTGACCCTGTTCTGGTGGTTCAGCGACGTCGTGCGCGAATCGCAGGCCGGCAACTACAACCGCCAGGTCGACGGCTCGTTCCGCATGGGCATGGTCTGGTTCATCTTTTCCGAAGTGATGTTCTTCGGTGCCTTCTTCGGCGCGCTGTTCTACACCCGCAACCTGGGCCTGTCCTGGCTCAGCGGCGAAGGCCGCGGGGTGATGACCAACGAACTGCTGTGGCAGGGCTACTCGGCGGGCTGGCCGACCAACGGGCCGGCAGCCATCGGCGGTGCATTCCAGACCATCCCGGCGTGGGGGCTGCCGCTCATCAACACGCTGATCCTGCTGACCTCCGGCGTGACCCTGACCATCGCCCACCACGCGCTGAAGGCCGGCAACCGCCGCCAACTGCTGATCTGGCTGGGCCTGACCGTGGTACTTGGCCTGGGTTTCCTCACCCTGCAGGCGGAGGAGTACATCCACGCCTACAAGGAGCTGAACCTGACGCTGGGTTCCGGCATCTACGGTTCGACCTTCTTCATGCTGACCGGCTTCCACGGCGCGCACGTGCTGCTGGGCACGATCATGCTGATCGTGATGTGGCTGCGTTCGGCCAAGGGCCACTTCACCCGCGACAACCACTTCGCGTTCGAAGCCGCCGCGTGGTACTGGCACTTCGTCGACGTGGTCTGGCTGATGCTCTTCATGTTCGTCTACGTGCTTTGACCGGGCGCGGCACCGGCGGCCTCAGCCGCCGATGCCATGCGGCTTGATCCAGCCCATGTAGATGCACACGATCACCAGTACGATCAGTGCGACTGACACGCCGATACGCCGGGTCAGTGCGTTGACCGTGCGCTTGGTCTGGCCGCGGTCGACCAGCAGGTAATACAGGCCGGCGCCCAGATTCCAGACGATGACGATCAGAAACGCGATTACCAGCAGGGTCTTCAGCGAATCACTCATGCGCGGCTCGAGGGCAGGGCGGATGCGCCTATCTGACCGCGTTTGCGCGGACTTGTCATGATGCGCCAGCACACACGCGTGATTGGATGGCTGCTGGCGGTGCTGGCGATGGCCGCGTTCACCGCATTGGGGTTCTGGCAGCTGCAGCGCATGCATGCCAAGCAGGTGCTGCTCGATGCGCAGGGGCCAGCGGTGGCGCAGGCACTGCCGCTGGCGCAGGCGCTGGCGGCGCCGGGTGCCCTGCATGGGGTGGCCGACCATGGCCGCTTCCTGCCCGGGGTGGTGCTGCTGGACAACCAGACCCGGCAGGGCCGCGCCGGGGTGAAGATCTATCGCCCGTTCCAGAGCGACGGCGGCAGCGTGCTGCTGGTCGACCTGGGCTGGCGCGCGCTGCCGCCGGATCGCACGTTGCCGGAGATTCCCGCACCGCCCTCACCGGTGGCGGTGCGCGGGTTGCTGGCGCCGCCGCCTGCCGCAGGCCTGGCGCTGGGGCCAGCGTTTTCCAGCACCGGCGAGGCCGGGCGCTGGCTGGCCAGCCGCTTGCCTGCCGAAGGGCTTGCGCGTGCGCTGGGTCTGGCCACACTGCCCGACCGCGTGCTGCGACTGGACCCGGCCCTGCCGTTCGGTGACGAACGCGACCTGGAGCTGCTGCCCAACACGCTGCCGCCGCAGCGCCACCTGGGCTACGCCGTGCAGTGGTTCGGCCTGGCCCTGACCGTGCTGGTGGTCGCGCTGGTGCTGGAACGGCGCCGGAGGCGCCTCGTTGCCCGGTAGTGCCGGCCGCTGGCCGGCAATCCCCGGTTTCCTGGATTGCTTTTCGGCCGCTTCCACGCGCCAGCGCGCGGCGACGATATCCGGGCGACGG
>NZ_JBNNHG010000180.1:0-6586 GCF_050268705.1 Stenotrophomonas sp. NPDC077659
AGCCGCATGGATGCGGCGACCAAGGCTACATGGACGTACTTGCGCCGTCCCCGCACACCCACAGTGCCCTGCCATCCCACGGAATGCCGCTCTGGCTTTGGCCGTTGCCTTGGCTTGCAAGCAGGTGCAGGGCTGCAAGCCCTGCAGAACCCCCCTCACTCCACCCAGCCCGCAATCTCGCCGTGCGCGAACGGCCCCAGCTTCGCCTTCACCATCCGCCCCTGTGCATCGAACAGCACGCTGTAGGGCAGCAGCCCTTGTGCGTTGCCCAGTTGCACGCTGGCGTCGCGCGGGCCGGGGGTGTGGAGCACGATCGGGTAGCCCACCGGCACGCGCTGCAGGAATCCAGCCACGCCCTCCGGCGTATCCAGTGCCAGGCCCAGTACCTGCACGCCATCGGTGCCTTGCGCTTGAGCGAAGCGGGCGAGCTCAGGCATTTCCTCGATGCACGGCCCGCACCAGCTGGCCCACACGTTCACCAGCAGTGGCCGGCCCATGAAACGCTGGCGCAGATCCAGCGGTTGCCCGTCCACGCCGGGCAGCACCAGCGCCGGCAAGGCATCCCCCCTGCGCAGGGCAGGAATCGGGGGCCCTACAGCAGCAGGTGCTGAAGCCGGCGGTGCAGGCGGCGGCGTCAACCGGTGCCCCGCCCAAAGGCCGAGGCCGGCGGCCAGCACCGCTGTCCACAGCAGTGCCGGCCGTTGCCACTTCATCGGGCGGTACGCAGCAGCGCTTCTTCCACCAGCGCCTGGCTCAGCAGGGTCGGCAGCACGGTCGGCGGTGCGCCCGGGCCGTACACCACGTACAGCGGCACGCCCACGGCCTTGTGCTCGTCCAGGAAGGCGGTGATCTGCGGGTCGACGTTGGTGTAGTCGCCACGCATGTACACCGCGTTGGTGCGCTTGAGCAGTTCCTTGAACTCCGGACGTGACAGCACCGCGCGTTCGTTGGCCTTGCAGCTCACGCACCAGTCGGCGGTCATGTTGACGAACACCACGCGGTTGTCCGCGCGCAGGCGGTCGAGCATCTGCGGCGAATAGTCCACCACGTTGTCGCTGGTTGCCTGGGCCGCACGCGCCGGTGGGGCCAGTCGGGTCACGCCCCATACCGGGCCCAGCGCGGCCAGGGCCAGCAGCAGGCCGAGCAGGCTGGCACCCCGCCGGCTGCGCCAGCGGCTGGTCTCGAACAGCCACAGGCCGGCCGTCAGCAGCAGCAGGCCCCCCAGGGCCAGTGCCATGCCGTCCACGCCGCGCTGCTTGCCCAGCACCCATAGCAGCCACAGAGCGGCGGCGTACATCGGGAAGGCCAGCACGTGCTTCAGCGTTTCCATCCACGGGCCTGGCTTGGGCAGGCGGCGGGCCAGCGCCGGCACGAACCCGATCAGCAGGAACGGCAGCGCAAGGCCCAGGCCAAGGAACAGGAACACCAGCATTGCCGCCACGGGCGGTGCTACGAACGCATAGGCCACGGCCGGGCCGAAGAACGGACCGACGCAGGCGCTGCCGACCACGCAGGCCAGCACGCCGGTGAAGAAGTCTCCGGCAGGGCCGCTGCGGCGGGCCAGCGACTGGCCGAAGTTGCCGATGCCACCGCCCATCGTGAACACGCCGGACAGGCTCAGGCCGACGGCAAACATGATGTAGGCCAGTGCGGCCACCACGCCCGGATGCTGCAGCTGGAAACCGATGCCGACGGCATTGCCGAGCATGCGCAGGCCGACCATCAGCGCCCCGATCACGGCAAAGGCCACCAGCACGCCCAGTGTGTACCACATGGCATGGCTGCGGGCGCGTTCGGCGCTTTCACCGCTCTGCGCAAGGCTCAGCACCTTCAACGACAGGATCGGCAGCACGCAGGGCATCAGGTTCAGCACCAGGCCACCGCCCAGCGCCAGCAGCAGCACCCACAGCAGCGAACTGTCGGTCCTGGGCACGCTGCCCGGCGGCTTGCTGCGCCTGGCGTTGTCCTGCTGCGCATCGGCGGCGAAGGCATCGGCACCGGCCGCAGTGATGCCGTCGGCGTCAGCGTCGGCGGCACTGTTCGGCACGGTCGGCAGCAGGCGTCGCGGCGTCCCATCGGCCTCCGCGCGCGGACTGTCACTGATCGGGGCGGGGGCCGCCGCAACGCCGGCATTCCCGGCGGCGGCCAATGTGCCGGCCGGGATCGACAGCTTCACCCGGCGGGTCATCGGCGGGTAGCAGATCCCATCGGTCTGGCAGCCCTGGAACGTCACCACCAGGGTGCTGTCCACGGCTTCGGTGCGGGTACGGCGCAGCGGCAGCGGTACTTCCACTTGGTTGAAGTACACCGAGACATCACCGAAGTGCTCGTCGCGGTGCGACTGTGCGGCTGGCCAGCGTGGCTTGTCGGCCAGCACGCCGGGGCTGCCTTCCAGCTTCAGCGAGGTGCGGTCACGGTAGAGGTAATACCCCGGCGCAGGGCTGAAGCGCAGCAGCAGCGTATTGCCATCGCTGGCGATGGCGTCGAAGCCAAAGGCCTGTTCCGACGGCAGCGGCAGTGCCTGGGTGTTGCTGGCGCCGGGCAGGCGCAGGCCACCGCCGGTACCGGCCAGCGGGTTGTTGAAGGGCGTGACCCCGGTGGCGCGCGCGGTGGGCACGGCGGCCTGGCCACCGCCACCGGGCAAGGTCACCTGCACCACGCGCTTCTGCGGCGGGTAGCACACGCCCGCGTCGGCGCAGCCCTGGTAGCGCACTTCCAGGCTGATGGTGCCGGCCGCATCGGTGGGGGCGCCTGGCAGGGCAGCCTGCAGGCGCTCGCGGTAGGTTTCCACATCGCCGAAGAAATCGTCGTGGTGCTTGTTGCCGGCCGGCATCTGCAGCGCACCGGCGTTGAAGCCCGGGTCGGCCTTGACGCTGGTGCGGTGGCGATAGAGGTAGTAGCCGGGGGCGATCTTGAACTGCAGTTGGATCTGGCCACGTTCGGGCGCACTGGCGGTCAGTGCGAATGCCTGGTCGACCGGCAGCAGGTCCTTCTCATCCAGCGCGAAGGCCGGCAGGGCCAGCCACAGCAGGGCGCACAGCACGGCGCCACGGGCAAACAACTTCATCAATCGGTGTCCTCCCGGGTCTGCGCCCGGATCCAGTCCAGATACGCCGGCAGGCCGGCCAGGGTTTCGACCGCGATGCACTCCGGGAGTTCATACGGATGCAGTTCGACGATGCGGGCGATGGCCTCATCAACGCGGCTCGCCGTGGTCTTCACCAGCAACTGCAGTTCAGCGTCGGTGGTGATTTCGCCTTGCCAGCGGTAGGTCGACTGTGCGCTGTCCAGGCGGGTGACGCACGCGGCCAGGCGCTCGCCGACCAGTGCGTGCGCGATGCGCTCGGCACTGGCCCGGTCCGGGCAGGTGGTCAACAGCAGCAGGACAGGATCGACGGTCGACATGACCGCCGAGTATAGGGCCGCCGCCGGGTCAGGGCCCGGCGGCGGCACGAACCGCTGCGTTGCGCGGTCAGTTGGCCAGTTGGCAGGTGGCCGGTTTTGCGGAGGTGAACAGGCCCGGGGTCGCCCACTCGGGGTGGTCGATGAACGGGTTGCGGTTGCCCTGGAAGCTGTAGATCACGTCATTTCGCGCACGCTCGGCATCATCCGGCGGGTCGGACAGGTGCCAGTCGATCAGGGTCGACAGCAGGCCCATGTAGGCCGGCGAACTGCTGGTCTTGACGATCCTGCTGCGGTCGTCGGTCAGTTCCAGGTCCGGTTCGGACTGGCCGGTGGCCGCATCCTTGCCGCCTTCATAGCGGATGGCCATGTACATCACCGCACGCGCCATGTCGCCCTTGCGCTTGCCCCACACCTCGAAGGTGCCGGTGTTGCCGTCGGGGGTACGCACCCAGTTGGAATTGCCCGGGTAGCCGCCGCTGCCGCCGCCCTGGCCGTTGTTGGCCTCGGTGGCGCGCTCGCCGCAGTTGGCATCGCACTTGCCGAACGGCTTGTTGCCACGGTCGGCATTCCACTGCGCATCGGTCAGGTACAGCATGTGGGTGTCGGTGTACGGGGCGTACGGCAGGCCCTTGTCGCCGGTGGTGCTGGCAAAGCCCAGCGAGTTCGGCCAGGTGTGCTCGCGGTTGTAGGTCAGCCCGCTGCCCGTGCCGGCACGACCGCTCACCTTGGTGTAGCTGTGGTTGCGGTAGGCGTCGAGGATCTTGCCGCTGTTGTTCGGGTCTTCGTCGGCAATTTCCAGGATGGTCCAGGTGCTGGTGCCCGAGCCGCTGTACGGGTACGCGGTGTGGCCCTTGATGGTCTCGTGCAGCGAGCAGCGCAGCTGGCTGGGGCTGGAGGTGTTGACCCTGGAGTAGTAGCCCGCCGGTGCGCCGGGATTGCCAGGGTCCGGATTGCCAGGGTCCGGGTTGCCGGTGGTGCTGGCCACGGTGAAGGCGATGCGGCTGTCGACGGCCGGGTGCGCGCCCTGGTTGTCGGTGATGCGCGCGGCGCGGATGTCGAAGCGGCAGGCCTCACCGGCCACCAGGGCGGTGTTGGTCGACAGCTTCACGGTCTTGCCGCTGGTGGGCCAGGTCAGCGGCACACTGCCCGAGCTGCCGCAGTTCAGGGCGAAGGCACCGCTGGCCAGGGTCACCGTTTCACTGAACACCACTTCCAGATCGGCCGCGGCCGGGAAGGTGCTGCTGCCCTGTGCCGGGGTGGTGGTGCTGACCGAAGGCGGGGTATTCGGGCCCGGGGTGCCGCCACCACCGCTGAAGGTCTGGTTGGCGTTGCAGCGGCCGAAGGTCTGCCCGGCCGACTCGGCCCAGGTGAAGTGGGCGTACTGGCTGCCGCTGCCGGTCAGCTGCAGCGAGGTGCCCGGCGCGGTGCTGTTGGTCTCGGCCACCGGAATGTTCTGGCTGGTCATGCCTGCGGCAGGGCCACCGGAGGCGGTGATGGCGCCCTCGTAGCTGAGGAACTGGACCACCTTGCCGCTGGCGTCGACCAGGGCGATGCCGTCGTTGGGGCCGTTCTGGAGGCCGTTGGTCGGGTAATTGACCACCGCAATCGTGGCGCTGCCGCAGCCGGCGGCGGTGCCGGCCGGCACCGGGTTGTTGGCATACACCACGGCGGCCGAAGCGTTGGCGCCGTTGTACAGGTACAGGCGGTAGCCGGACAGGTCCTCACCGGCGGTGGCGACCACTTCAATGGCTTCGCCCACGTCACCGGCCGGGGTGCTGTCGTCGTAGTGCAGTTCGTTGATGAAGACCTCGGCCTGGGCCGGCGCGGCGACCAGCGCCAGCAGGCAGGCGGCGGCGAGTGGGGACAGCAAACGCATCGACTACTCCTTGTGATTGGGAATGCCGGGCGAGCCTAAGGCCGAACGCGTGACACTTTGTCGTAACTGAACGCCAGATATCTGACACTGCGACGTGGGTCACCAAAAATGCGCCAACGTGTCCGTCCAGTCACCCTTCCGCCGCCGCAGCGCACCGTCAAAAATTTTTCCACGGCGGGGCTTGAAAGGCCCGCAGGCAGCTCCATCTCTGTCCTGCTCCCGACCTGTCGGGCTTTTTCACGAGCAATGCTGGCAGTCATCTGTGGTGAGTGCTAACATCGCCGGACTTTTTTAGACCAATCAATAACTTAAGAGGTCTCTCATGAGCATCAAGCCGCTGCACGACCGCGTTGTGGTCAAGCCGATCGAAGCCGACGAAATCTCCGCCGGTGGCATCGTCATTCCGGATTCGGCCAAGGAAAAGTCCACCAAGGGTGAAGTCGTGGCCGTCGGCCCGGGCAAGGCTCTGGACAACGGCACCGTGCGCGCCCCGTCGCTGAAGGTGGGTGACAAGGTCATCTACGGCCAGTACGCCGGCAGCTCGTACAAGAGCGAAGGCGTCGAGTACAAGGTCCTGCGCGAAGACGACGTGCTCGCCATCATCGGCTGAGCCTCGGCGCGACCTGCTTTCCTGTAAGACATCCCTTTTCGTCGCCGGGCCTGCCCGGCGCAAACATCGAGGTAATCGCAATGGCTGCCAAGGATATTCGTTTCGGTGAAGACGCCCGTTCGCGCATGGTGCGCGGCGTCAACGTTCTCGCCAATGCCGTCAAGGCCACCCTGGGCCCGAAGGGCCGCAACGTCGTGCTGGAAAAGAGCTTCGGCGCTCCGACCATCACCAAGGACGGCGTGTCCGTCGCCAAGGAAATCGAACTGGCTGACAAGTTCGAGAACATGGGCGCGCAGATGGTGAAGGAAGTCGCTTCGCGCACCAACGACGACGCGGGCGACGGTACCACCACCGCTACCGTGCTGGCCCAGGCCCTGATCCGCGAAGGCGCCAAGGCCGTTGCCGCCGGCATGAACCCGATGGACCTCAAGCGCGGTATCGACAAGGCCGTCGTGGCCGCCGTCACCGAGCTGAAGAACATCTCCAAGCCGACCGCCGACGACAAGGCCATTGCCCAGGTCGGTACCATCTCGGCCAACTCGGACGAGTCGATCGGCCAGATCATCGCTGACGCGATGAAGGAAGTCGGCAAGGAAGGCGTCATCACCGTTGAAGAAGGCTCGGGCCATTTCCACCAGGCTGATGAGCGCCTTCTCGACCGGGCTGCCGTCCGGGCCGGCGATATCGACCCAGCT
>NZ_JBNNHG010000181.1:0-6550 GCF_050268705.1 Stenotrophomonas sp. NPDC077659
CATGCCTGCACCCTACGCGATTGTCGGGTGTTGCACTTGGAAGTTGAGTCTAAGCTGGGCTGAGGGCTTCGGCCGCCGTAAGCAGGCTTGGTCATTGCCGGGCATCGGCGGGGACTTCGGCCCGTCGAAGACCACCGCCAGAACAAACAAGGGGCCTCATGCCCCCTTCTCATCCGAAGACGCGTCGCGAGCCCATCAGTCACCACTCATAGTTGACGATAAATCTTGCGTCAACAAAGTCCCGGCCACCTTGCGATGCTCTTTGATTGATGTAAGCCACTCTAGCTCGGAACCAGAGACCGCTTCTCTGTCCATTTTTGGGCGAGCGATAGTCCAAGGTAACATCCGACTCCGATTGATCCGGATCCAGCTTCCAGCCAGAGCCTGGCGTGCGCCCCTTCGCGTGGTTCACAAACATGCTCAGGCCTTGAGAAGGATCAGAGGAAAAGCTACGCGACGCGCCAATCATCCAAGCACGCTCGCCAGCCCGGTCAAAGTTCTCAACAATGATTGCCAAGTAGTTCGGGGACCCTCCATAGGGCGTTTGAAGACCTTTATTCCTACCCGCCCGACTGGCTGCAATCCGCAAAGATCCGCGAGGGACCACCGCCTCCAGCATTGCCGCATGAAGGTGGGTGGAAAAGTCGCCGATCAATGCGTGGCCACTGCTCTTCTGGCGAGTAACTTGGCCCGACAACCTCAACGAGAGCATGTCGTTGACCCCATGGATCAACTGGCCCTTCGCATGCCAAGTGTCCATGACGTCGAAGGTTCGCTCGCCAATCGCACCGACCACAGATCCATTCGGGAACACCTGTTGAAGACCAGCTAAGACCATACCGTCCTTCCCTCGGCTAACCCCGGCCGCCTGCGAGAGAGGAATGAAACGGTCATCGTTCTTCCTTTTGATCTTGCTTACATAACCAGCGATGTAGGAGAGTCCATCCTTTGCATCGCGGCCAACGACGATCCCTTCGAACGTGTTTGGCACCATTCGAATGTCGTGCCGGCTCAAATACGGCAGATCAAACGATTGCCTTCCTACCCTCAGCAGGTTGTCTCCATGCATCCTGAACGTCAAGTTTGCCTCCCCCAGCACGGAAAAGGACTCTTGCCCGGGCTTGAGCAACTGGGTCCCATCTTTGTCAGAAGCACCTATGATCCGCTGCGAGCCGTAGATGACCGCGCCAAGTTGGATTCTTTCAGCCGCCCAACCTGAGCGAATCTCCACCCCTCCACCGATAGCCAGCGCTGCCATTTCTGGCGCGCCTTCGCGATCCCGATAGAATCCGTAGATGCGGGGCTTAAAAAGCACACTCGCCCCGTCCCAGAATGAGGAGGCCGGCGACGCCGCGCGAACGCCCCCTATAATGCCTTGGCGATTGGGTTCGTCGTCCCTCCCAATCAACTGGTCGCTCCCGCTTTGGCCGCCACGCCCTTCTGCTTCGCCTCGGGCAGGCAGACACCAAAGCAAGGATCCTGCAACCAGTGCGAGGGTCAGCAACGGTGTAAACCGCTGGCAGGAAAGATCCATGACCGTCAGAGATGGTGAGAATCAGGAGGACCGAATCAGTGCGCGTCGCAGATGGGTGGAGCCTCGAAATCAAGGTTGAGCAACCTAAAGTAGTTCTCTCCTAACGCGATACGTCGAAAAGCTTGGTTATCCAGCAACTGATTGATTCGGCTCGTGGTCTCCAGCTCTTTGGCATACTGCGCAAACCCCTTGGTTCCGGCAGCGACGAAGTCCGACCCTGTCAGAACGCGGTCGCTATGCTCGTTAATGAATGCGGCATATTCGGGACCGAACTGGTGATAGGCCTGGTAAAGAACGTCCCAGGAGAGGTCGATCATGACGTTATTGCTCCGGCCAAAAATGTCCTCCAAAATGGCCATGTGACGTGCAGGGTCGATGTGCTGGAGCTCTTTGGACAAACCAGCATGGGCCCAGACAATCTTATTGTTTGGGTAGCGGCTAACGGCATACTGAATTAAACCCAAATACTCTTCCGGGTGATCGTCATTGCCCAAGTCCGAGTGAAGGGTGACGGGGATTCCCCGCTGCTCAAGCACACGCATGAACGGAGCCCATTCATCAATACTCTTTTTCGTCGCAACTTCATGCTTATTAGGCACCAGCGCTTGCTTAACGACGTTCAGCTCTCCTGCCCATGCAAACATCCCCGGGTATTCCTTGTCATACAAACCTATTGTTTCAGCAGCTCCCTGAGGATGGGCCAGATCCATGAAGGTCATCGATAGAGTCACATGGACGTTGGGGTGCTGATAAGCAGCCACTTCCATGCCGTTGACGAAATCATTCTTGATGCTCGGCATCGCGGCGACGCCAGGGCAGTCCAGGTAATAGGTGCAGCCCGAGCCCAGAGGAAGGATCTGACCGATACCGAAGTAGTTTACGAACCGGACACCCAGCCGATCAAAGTAGCTGAAGAGCTCCTGAGGCGGTATGGAGGCGCCGCCAAACGCCCGAGGATGGAAATGAGCATCCACAACCGTGGTGTAAGGCTCTTTCTTTCTATCGTAACAAGCCACCCCCTTACTGCCTTTCTTGAACGATGCCAAAGACCTAGCTGGCGACGGCTGGACAAGCAGACTTGGAGACTGCTCAGCTTTGGCATGAGGTGGAGAATGAACCGTGGTTGGCGACGTCGTGCATGCTGGGAGAAGCAGCACGAGCAACGAGACAGCAATTGGCTTCCAGGTCCCTTTCAAAATCATGATGCTTTCCTCGAGGTTGACGGGTCACCGCTGAAAAATCAGAAGGCTATTTCTGCGTTGGCGTTAAATGTCCACCCGGTCGCACCTACGGAGAACGGGTGGAATGGCGAGCCGATTGGAGATCGCTTCACATACATCAGATCACCGTTCAGCCGAAAACCACGTTTGCCGTAGGGCCACCAGTTCAAACCAACGCCCGCATCCCAAGGATCGCCAAACTCTCCGAATACCTTGGATGCATTGGCGTAAACTTGGAGACGCTTAGGCACAACCATCATGGAGCCTTGGATTTGCGCCGCATCATCCACAACCCGGGTGTAAGCTAACGGCGCCCCAGTCACCCGGAATCCATCCAGCCAGCGCCTGTAGACCTCGGCTTCCAGATAGAACCCCTGATACTTCAGACCGGCGCTAAGCGCGGCCATCCGATAATCCACTCGTTCAACCGTGCTTCCCAATCCCAGAGCATTGGGCGTGAACACAGTCACCCCACTGGATAGGCGAACTTGCGTGTTCTCAGGAGTGTCCAACCCCGGCTGACTCTCGCGATCTTCCGTGCTCGACGTGAATCGGCCGCTAAAGAGCGTCGCCAACTTCTCGTGCTGCTCAAAATCGCCAAAATTGGCCAGCGGGCCAAATTCTCCGGTCGTTGGCATCCAGCTAAGCGCCAAAGACCATGTGTCCATCTTGTTGTCCAACCGAGAGGCGGACACGCCGAATGAACTGAGGTTATTTCCGATCGCGGTTTTGTATTTGAGGCCTGGTGCCAACGTTCCGCTGGCAGAGAACCCTTGCGTGTAGCTGCCGCGCATGAACTCGTCTGCCACCATTCGCGCGTCGACGCGTTGCCAGAGTGGGAACTGTCCGTCCAGGCTTCGCGTGGAGGGGAGCGCAAGCACACCTCCGGCAAGCGTGAACTTGTCGTTGAAGACATACGCCAAGTTTCCTGCGACCAGAATGGAACTGGTCGTGCCGAGGGCCGGCTCAGCCCCCCAAAGGAAGAAGGTGTAGCGAAAGCGGGGATCCAAGAACCAGCCGTGGTTGTAGAGAAGGATCTTGTTCATTTGAACATCGTTGCGACGATCCATCTCCCTTACGTTGCCGAAGTGATCGACGTAGGTCCTGTCCAAGCCGGATTGATTCAAGTAACGCAGGTAGGAGTATGCGCTGATGTTCAACTCGCCCCATGTAGTTCGAGCCACCTTGAAGCCACTTCCAGGCGTATAGATGCCGAAGGTCTCGTTAGCAGATTGTGCTACCTCGACCGCCTTCTCCTCACTCAGCCTGCGGCCAGAGTGCGATTCGACAGCATCCTGGTTTTGACCGCCGTGTGCGGATGCCGGAGCCAGGGGAGCTGGCGAAGTAGCGGCGGACAGCGCGGCACTTGCTCGCGCTTCTTGCAGCCGAGACTCCAGATCTGCGATCCGTTCGTCTCGCTCTTTCAACTCTCTTTCATAGGCCGCTTGGCGTAACTCAAGCGCCTCTAGCCTGTGTTCCACGCTTGGGGGCATTCCTTGCGCTTGAACTGCGGCTGGAGGGAGGAGAACAAGGACTGCGACAGCGACTTCACGAACTGGACCTAAGGCACGCGTCATGAGTGTCTCCTGCGATCGTCACCACCTTAATACAGCATTAATGTGAAGAGGGCGCTCACAGACCGGATTACACCCCCATTCAGCCTGAGGCCGCGCTGGGCGTGCACATCTCATTGACAATTCAAGCATTTACACTTCGTTGCGCCAGTTGCGCACGATGCAGGCTTGAGATTTCATTCGTCCATCACATCGGGGCCGCGCCCCATCCGGAGCACGTAATGAGTCACAACATCGTTGTTGTCGCGTGGGATGACTCCAGTGTCGCCTACCAAGCCCTTTCCGAATTGAAGAACTCCACCGACATACGCCTATATCAAGCAGGCGTTTTCAGACGAGAATTGGATGGTCGGATCGTGCCGCAAGATGGCGGGAGCAACACCATCGGGGATGCGACGATTGGAGGCAGCATCCTCGGCTCCCTCATCGGCATTCTTGGCGGTCCCGTGGGTCTGCTCGTCGGTTTCTCCACCGGCGCACTGTTCGGTTCGCTTGCGGACATCGGTGATGCTGTCGACGACGAATCGGTCATCGCGGCTATCGGCTCCCGCGTGCTACCTGGGAAGACCGTTCTGATCGTCGATTTGGAAGAGAGCGATCCGTCTTGGGTAAACAAAGTCGCTTCGGCAAGCGCAGGGCATGTCAGCCGCTTCGCCTACGACGATGTTCTTGCAGAAATCCAGAGCGCCGAATTCGCTGCCGAAGCAGCGTCAGCCGAAGCGCGTCGAGTCCTCAAGGAGACCAAGCGCGCTGAGAAGAAGGCGGAGCGAGAAGCACGGTGGGAAAAGAGGAAAGAGAAGTTTAAGTCCTTCTTCAAGTAGCCTCGTCACTGCCGCTGGTGTGTTCCTTTGTCCGAATGCAGTCGTATCGGGCAGCCCGCCCTGACCGAATTTAGGGGCGGGCGTTCCTCTCTCGGTCGCCATTTCGGCCGCCTCGTCTCGGAGCACTTCGCATGTATCGTTCCAACGGTAATTTTGAGGCCTACTCCCGCCCTCCGAAGCCTGAAGGTGTCGGCGACCGTCGCGCCTATTTCGTGGGATCTGGCCTGGCCTCTCTTGCCGGAGCACTCTTCCTAATCCGCGATGCTCAGATGCCAGGAAGTGCGATCACCATCTTTGAAGAGCTGGACATTCCTGGCGGGAGCATGGACGGCATCCTGGACCGCGATAAGGGATTCATCATCCGCGGCGGGCGGGAAATGGAAGCACATTTTGAGACACTCTGGGACTTGTTCCGCTCCGTCCCCTCGCTGGACACACCTGATGCATCGGTGCTGGACGAGATGTATTGGCTACACAAGCGCGACCCCTCCAGCAACCCTTGCCGAGCAATCCACAAACGGGGTTCGGTGTTGCCTGAAGTGACCGATCTCACTCTGACGACGAAGTCGATTGAAGAGTTGGTCGCACTCGCGCTTACACGCGAAGAAGATCTAGACGATAAGCGCATCGATGAAGTCTTTAGTGATGAGTTTTTCTCGTCTAACTTTTGGCTCTACTGGGCCACGATGTTTGCCTTTGAACCATGGGCCAGCGCAACGGAGATGCGACGATACATCATGCGTTTCGTCCATCACATCTCCACCCTATCGGACCTGACCTCACTACGTTTCACGCACTACAACCAATACGAATCATTGATCCTCCCGTTGGTCAGTCACCTGAAGTCTCAGGGAGTTACCTTCCGATACGGCGTCATCGTGGAAGACGTGCTGATGTCGGCAAGTGTCGGGAAGAAGCACGCCACACAGATTCAACTGCATTCTCGCGACCAAGACGAGCGCATTGATGTCGGCCCGAAAGACTTGGTGTTCATTACAAATGGGTCGATCACCGAGAGCTCGACGTATGGCGACAATGACACCCCTGCCCCCGTTATCACGGATCGCGGCGGGGCATGGTCTCTGTGGAAGCGAATGGCCGCGCGCGACCGCTCTTTCGGCAGGCCTGAAACCTTCTGCGAGAACATCCCAGAAGCGAACTGGACCATCTCGGCAAC
This sequence comes from Stenotrophomonas sp. NPDC077659, assembly GCF_050268705.1. Lineage (NCBI taxonomy): Bacteria > Pseudomonadati > Pseudomonadota > Gammaproteobacteria > Lysobacterales > Lysobacteraceae > Stenotrophomonas > Stenotrophomonas sp. NPDC077659. The sequence goes on from NZ_JBNNHG010000181.1 coordinate 6,327, forward strand.
CGTGACGCTGCTCGATGACCGTATTGCACCCTACATCGAACGACTGACCGGCAGAGACCCGCACTCCGGCGCGATCATCACTGGCGGGCCATGCAGCATCCAAGACTCCAATTGGCTCTATGGCTTCACCATGAGCCGGCAACCACACTTTGCGAGTCAGGACGCTGAAAAGGGCGGTCTCAACTTGCAAGCGCAACACGTGAGTTGAATTGATCGATTTCCAA
>NZ_JBNNHG010000182.1:0-6537 GCF_050268705.1 Stenotrophomonas sp. NPDC077659
CCGTGAACACAAATGTGAAAAACTGTTGACGGCCTCTGAAAAGCCCCTATAATGAGCGGCTCAGCAACACACCGGGCGGTTAGCTCAGCGGTAGAGCATTGCCTTCACACGGCAAGGGTCACAGGTTCGATCCCTGTACCGCCCACCATGTTGCGGAACGAAAGAAGCCTCCAGCGATGGGGGCTTTTTTGTTGCCCGCGATTCCGTACAGTTTGCTAGGAGCACTGTTTCGTTTTTGCCTCGTCGTAGATATGCTCCTCTTCGGCAGCTATGCCACTAAGGACAGGGGATGGATATGGCGGAGCCAGACAAGGCTTTCGTAATTTACAAAGACGTATCTGGTGAGTGGCGCTGGACGCTCTACGCTAGGAACTCAAAGAAGATTGCGGACGGCGCCGAGGGCTATAAGAACAAGGCCGACTGCATCCATGGCGCTCGCTTAGTCGCCGCCATTGCTACGGGCACCAATATCTGGAACAGCACCGACAACAAGTGGGAGTAATTCTCCTCTTGGCAACGAGTGCTGTCGCCCATTTCCGGGCGCGTGATCTTGATTATTGCTGATCGGGGATAGGTGTCACTTCTGTAGGTAGTTGCGTTCCGCTCATCTATTGATCGGGGGCGAGGTTTGTGCCACGAGGACAGCACAATGGAGTGAATAGCAGGTTGTAAGTTGAGACCGCCCATTCGCAGCGTGTCATTCGTTGATGGGCGAAGCGCGCCCACGTCGGGAGTGCGGGTTCGTCGGCGTGGCCCGGGGGCCGCCCCTGCGTCACCGTGTCGCAGGGGTAAAACCCTGAGCGTGGTCCAGGGTTGGCCGCTGCGCCGTAGAATGGGCGGGTGCGTCGCCCCCGATTCCACCGCCGGTTCCAGACCCTGGCATGGCTTGCCATGCTGCTGGTGCTGCTTGCTCCGCTGGTCAGCCGCTGGATGGCCCATGGGCCGGTGCCAGCCGCTGCGCCGGTGATGGCGCCGATGGACCACAGCGGGCACGCCGAACACGCGCAGCACGCGATGGAAGGGCACCACGACCACCACGCGATGGCGATGGCGCACGAAGACGCCGCCAGCACACCGGCCGTCGATCCACACGCCGGACATGATATGGGCGTGGACTGCGAGTACTGCCTGATTGCTGCGCGGTTGATCACGCTGCTGGTTGCGGTGCTTTTGCTGTTGGTGCTTCTGCTGCCCGTGTGCCGGGCGCGGTCGGGTACGTTGCTGGCCTTGCCGGTGCGTCTGGTGGGAACGTTGGGCGCGCGTGGGCCGCCGGGTGTGTTGGCTGGCTGAGCCGTGCACGCGGTCGTTCCCTGATGGATTCAAAGCTGCCAGGCATGGCCTGGCACTGCTGCGTGCGCTTTTCTTTCTGCTGCCCTCGTTGATGGGGCGGCACTGCATGCTGTGGAAACATGAAAACCATCCCGAACGTCGTTGCCCTGCGCTGGGCGACGCTGCCGGCGCTGTGCGCCTGCGCCCTGTACACCGCACCGGCCCGCGCCGATGCCGCAGACCCCACCACCTTGGACACCGTGCGCGTGGTCGATACCCGCCATGGCGAACTGTCGGCCACCCCCAGTGCGGGCTCCGCGCTCGGCCTGAGCGTGCTGCAGACGCCGGCCGCGCTCACCGTCATCGACCGCGACCAGCTGGAACAGCGCGGCGGCAGCAACCTCAACGATGCGATCAGCCGGGCCGGTGCGATCAGTGCGATGCCGCACCCGGGCAATGGCCTCAGTGCACTGTCCAGTCGCGGATTCACCGATGGCGCGTCGGTGATGCGTCTGTACGACGGCCTGCGCCAGTACGGCGGGGTCGGCGTCACCTTCCCGTTCGATACCTGGTCCATTGAGCGTATCGAAGTGCTGCGGGGGCCGGCCTCGGTCATCCATGGCGACGGTGCCATCGGCGGGGTCATCAACATCGTGCCGAAGAAGCCGACGCGCGGTGCCATCGAGAACGAGATCAGCGTGACCGTGGGCAGCGAAGACACTGCGCGCCTGGGCTTTGGCAGCGGTGGCGCGCTGACGCCGGCGCTGGCCTACCGCGTGGACGTGAGCGGCAACTACAGCGGCGGCTGGGTGGACCGTGGCCGCAACAACGATGCGACGTTCTCCGGTGCGTTGCTGTGGCAGCCGCGCACGGACCTGCAGCTGACCCTGACCCAGGCGCAGGGCTACCAGCAGCCGATGCGCTACTTCGGTACGCCGCTGGTGGATGGCCGCCAGCTGGACGCGCTGCGCCATCGCAACTACAACGTGGCCGACAGCGAGATCCGTTTCCGCGACCGCTGGACCCAACTCGATGCACTGTGGACGCCGACCGCAGACGTGGAATGGCGCACGCGGGTCTACCAGATCGACAGCCAACGTGACTGGCGCAATGCCGAGGCCTACGTCTACAACGATGCCACGGGGCTGATCGATCGCTCGGACAACACGCAGATCACCCACAACCAGGACCAGTCCGGCCTGACCTCGACGCTGCGCGTGCAGGGGCAGGTGGGCGGGCTGGCCAACAGCTTCGCGGTGGGCCTGGATGCCAACCGCGCGCACTTCAAGCACACCAACAACACCTACGCGGGCAGCTCCGGGCCGGTGGATCCGTTCAACCCGGTGCCGGGGCAGTTCGCCAGCGATGCGCCGAACCTGCCGCGCTACCGCAATAGTGCCGAGCAGTACGCGCTGTTTGCCGAAGACCATCTGACCCTGAGCGATCGGTGGTCGGTGCTGGGCGGGCTGCGCCATGACCGTGCGACCATTGATCGCACCGATCTCATCAGCGGCACGGCGGCGTTTTCGAAGACCTACAGCAGCACCGGCTGGCGCGGAGGCACGGTGTTCGCGCTGCGCCCGACGTTGAGCCTGTACGCGCAGTATTCGCAGGCTGCCGACCCGGTCAGTGGCCTGCTGATGATCAGCCCGGCCAATGGTGCATTCGATCTGGCCAAGGGCCGGCAGTTCGAAGTGGGCATGAAGCAGGCGTTCGACGGCGGCGAGTGGACCTTGGCGGCCTACCGCATCCGCAAGACCGGCCTGCTCAGTCGTGACCCGCTGCAGCCGGATCGCCGTGTGCAGGTGGGTGCGCAGACTTCGCGCGGCATCGAGGCATCGTTGAACTGGACGTTCGCTCCGCACTGGTCGCTGGATGCGAACGCCACGGTGCTGAAGGCCGAGTTCGAGGATTTCCTGGAAACCACCGGCTCGCCTGCAGTGGTGGTCTCGCGTGATGGCAACGTGCCGCCGAACGTGGCCGAGCGCTTGGCGAACGTGTGGCTGAGCTGGCAGTTCCGGCCGGACTGGACCGTGGCCGGTGGCGCGCGCTATGTCGGCAAGCGTTACGCGGACAATGCCAACACCCTGGAACTGCCGGGCTACAGCACCACCGATCTGGCCCTGACCTGGCAGGCCGCGCCGCGCACGCGGGTGAGCGCGCGCCTGTTCAACGTGTTCGACAAGGTGTACTACGCCACCGCGTACTACACCAGCACGCAGTGGTTGCTGGGCGCGGATCGCCGCGTCGAGTTCACCCTCGATCATCGCTTCTGAGGGCGTCGCTGATGTCGCTGCGATCCACCGCCAAGCGCTGGACCTACCTGCTGCACCGCTGGCTGGGTATTGGCGGTTGCCTGCTGATGCTGCTGTGGTTCGTCAGCGGCATGGTGATGCTGTTCATCGGCTACCCGAAGTTGACGCCGGGCGAGCGGCTGGGCGCGTTGCCGGTGCTTGATGGCGCACGCGTGCTGCAGGGATTGCCGGTGCTGCCCGAAGCAGTGCAGGCCGAACCGGAAAGCGTGGCGCTGACCACGCTGCGCGGTGAACCGGCTTACGTGGTGCGCAGCGGTGCCAACATCGGTGCGTGGTCGGCCGTTACGGGCTACGCGCTGCTGCCGGTGTCTGCGCAGCGTGCCGAACTGTCGGCGGCGGCGTTTGCCGGTGGCCCGGCGTTCCCGGGTGCCGTACGTGTAGACGAAGATCGCTGGACGCATTCGCGTGGGCTGGACGCACATCGGCCGCTGTACAAGGTTGAGGTGGGTGGCCGCCAGCCGGGCAGTCTGTACGTTTCGTCGCGCACCGGCGAGGTGGTGCTGGATGCGCCGTACCACCAGCAGCGCTGGAACTATGTAGGCGCGTGGCTGCACTGGCTGTACTTCCTGCGCATGCAGTCGGTCGACCCGGTGTGGACGTGGGTGGTGATCGTGCTGTCCGGGCTGTGCACGCTGGCGGCCATCAGCGGCATCGTGGTGGGCGTGTGGCGCTGGCGCTTCCGTGGCCGTTACCGCTCGGGTGCGAAGACGCCCTACGTCGAGCCGTGGATGCGCTGGCATCATCTGGTCGGCCTGATGGCATCGGCCTTCGTGTTCACCTGGATCTTCAGCGGGCTGATGTCGATGAACCCGCTGCAGGTGTTCACTACGTCGGCCGGTGCGGTGGACGCCGCACGCTATCGCGGTGCGACGGTGTCGCTGGCGTCTGCGGTGGCGCAGCCACAGGCCTTGCTGCGTGCAGCGGCGGAGCAGGACTTTACGCCAGTGGAAATCCAATGGCGGCGCATCGGTGGCGAACTGTTCGCGGTGCTGCTGGACGGGCAGGGCGATACGCGCATCGTTTCCCTCATGGACGGGCGGCTGTACCTCGCACGGCAGCTGCCGGTGGCAGGGTTGCAGCAGCGCGCGCAGGCGATGAGCACGGCACCGCTGCGGACGTTCGCGGTCGTGCACGCGCCGGATGCGTTCTTCTACCCGCGCGCGCCCGAGGCGATGAATGGTGCAGCGGTGCGGCGCTTCCCGGTGGCGGTGGTGGACTTCAGCGATGCACACGCCACGCGCGTTTACATTGATCTGGCCACCGGCGATCCGCTGCTGACCCTCGGACACCGCGAGCGCGTAGGCCGCTGGCTCTTCTACTTCCTGCACAGCTGGGATCTGCCCGGCATGCTGCGGCAGGAGAACACGCGGCTGGCGGTGCTGCTGCTGTTGAGTGTGGCGGGGGCCGGGCTGTGCACCACCGCCGTGGTGATCGGTACACGGCGGTTGCAGATGAAGGTGCGCCGCCTTCGACGCTGATTTCAGCCGCGTTTTTTTACGCAGCAACGCTGGAGCGCCCACGGCTGCCCGGCATCATGCCGGTCCCCTTGGCTCGATCACCGTAGCGTCGAGCTTGCTCGGCTGCTGTTGATTTTGCGCCCGGCCTGGCGATGGTCAACCTGGGCGTGGTGGTAGGGTTTCCGCTGCCGACCGCGCTGGCCCTGCGCCATGCATCGTCCGCACACACCATCGTCTTCATCGGCCTGCTGCCGCTCAGTACCGCGCTGTTCGGCGTGCTGCGCGGTAGTGAGCGGCCACGCCCGGCGTTCTGGCTGTTCTCGCTGCTGGGCCGTGCTTGCGTGGTTGGCTACGCAGCACGCAACGGCGTCAAGGCGTCGCTGCAGGCCGATCGGCTGATGCTGGCGGCGATCATCGTGTGTGGGCGGGGGTACGCCGAAGGCGGGCGCGTGGCCCGGCACCTGGGCGGTAGGCAGGTCATCAGCTGGGCGGTGCTGCTGGCCCTGCCGGTCATGCTGCCACTGACCGTGCTGACGCGCCCGGTTTCGCTGGCCGCAGTGGGCGCACTGGCCTGGTGGGCGCTGGGCTATGTGGCGGTATTCAGCATGCTGGTGGGCTTCCTGTTCTGGTACCGCGGGCTGGCCCAGGGCGGCATCGCGGCGGTGGGGCAGCTGCAGCTGCTGCAGCCGTTCTTTGGTCTGGCGCTGGCAGCGCTGCTGCTGCACGAAGCGCTCAGCGCCGGCATGCTGCTGGTGACCCTGGCGGCGGTGGCCTGCGTGGCCGGGGCACGCCACTTCAGCCGCTGACGCCGCGCGTTTTCGCTCCACGCGTGCCATCGGCAATAATGCAGTCTCTGCCAGGGCATGGATCGTGATGTAGATGACGGCTAATGGAACGCCCGCCGACGATGGTGTCACCCTGCTGTTGCGGCGCTGGAGCATGGGTAACGATCTGTCGGCCCGGGACCGCTTGCTGCAGATGCTGTACGCGCAGCTGCGCGGCATGGCAGCGGCGCGGCTGAGCGGCGATGCCCCAGGCCTGCTGCAGCCGACCATGCTGGTCAACGAGGCGCTGATGCGCATGCTTGATCCTGGCACTGCCTACAATGACCGCGTGCATTTCCTGGCTCTGGCGGCTCTGAAGATGCGCAGCGTGATGGTCGACCATGCACGCGCGATGGGCGCGGCCAAACGCGGTGGCGATCAACTGCATCTCACGCTGGCCCACGCCGACCGCGAGAGCGCCGATGACCAGGACGCGGTGGATGTGCTGGCTCTGGACGCCGCCTTGTTGGCCCTGGCCGAGGTCGACGCGCGGGCCAGCAGTGCGGTCGAGTGGATGTATTTCGGTGGTATGCGCCGCGAGGAGATTGCAGCGGCGCAGGGTGTTTCGGTGCCCACCGTTGATCGCGACCTGCGCTTTGCCAAAGCCTGGCTCAAGCGCCACCTGGGGGGCACGCTGGCAGGGGGCGCTGGCGGATGAGCGATGCAGTCGAC
>NZ_JBNNHG010000183.1:0-2682 GCF_050268705.1 Stenotrophomonas sp. NPDC077659
GCGTACAGTGGAGAGTCTTTACCTTAACGACGCTCTTACGATCTGCCAAGAAGATGGACCCGTTCATCCATTACGGCCTCGGTGCCTCCTTCATGGCGCTGCATGATTCGGGCCTGGAGATCACCGACGCCAACGCCGAGCGCATCGGCGCCATCGTCGGTGCCGGCATCGGCGGCCTGCTGGGTATCGAAGAGCAGACCATCGAGTTCCACGAGGGCAGGAAGATCTCGCCCTTCTACGTGCCCAAGACCATCATCAACATGCTGCCGGGCCAGTTGAGCATCATCACCGGCCTGAAGGGCCCGTCGTTCTCGGCGGTCTCGGCGTGTGCGACCTCGAACCATTCGATCGGCACCGCCATGCGCATGATCCAGTACGGCGATGCCGACGTGATGGTGGCCGGTGGCGCCGAGCGTGGTTCCTCGCCGACCGCCCTGGGCGGCTTCTGCGCGATGAAGGCCATGAGCACCCGCAACGATGCCCCGGAACAGGCTTCGCGCCCGTGGGACAAGGACCGCGACGGCTTCGTGCTGGGCGACGGCGCCGGCATCCTGGTGCTGGAAGAGTACGAACACGCCAAGGCCCGTGGCGCCAAGATCTACTGCGAACTGGCCGGCTTCGGCGCCAGCTCCGATGCGTACCACATGACCGCCCCGAGCGAGAACGGCGAAGGCGCCGCCCGCTGCATGGCCATGGCCATGCGCGATGCCGGCGTGACCCCGGAACAGGTCGGCTACCTCAACGCGCACGGCACCTCCACGCCGCTGGGCGACCTGGGCGAAACCATGGCCATGAAGGCCGCCTTCGGCGACCACGCCTACAAGATGATGGTCAGTTCCACCAAGTCGATGACCGGACACCTGCTGGGTGCCGCCGGCGGCGTGGAAGCGATCTTCTCGGTGATGGCGCTGCAGGACAATGTCATCCCGCCGACCATCAACCTGCAGCAGCCGGGCGAAGGCTGCGACCTGGACTACGTGCCCAACGAAGCGCGCCAGGCCAAGGTGGACGTGGTGATGTCCAATGGCTTCGGCTTCGGCGGCACCAACGGCACGCTGATCTTCAAGCGCGTCTGACCTGTGAGGTAGAGTCGACCGTTGGTCGACTGCCTTTTGATCCGCCGCAATGATCGCTGATGGGAAAGCAGTCGACTGACAGTCGACTCTACCTGTCGGCATCCGGAGCACCACGGAGGCCGCCGCAAGGCGGCTTCCGTGCATCTGAACCCCCGAACCGACCACCATGACCCACGCCCCGCTGATCCACCCGCTGCCGCACCCGATCGATCTGCTGGCCCTGCAGCAGCACGACCCCGCGCGCTTCCCGCTGCTGATGGAATCCACCGCCTCGGGCACCGCCCAAGGGCGCTGGAGCCTGCTGCTGGCCGCGCAGGGCGATTGCCTGCGGCTGGACGCCGACGGCCAGGTGCGCGACCAGCACGACGCCGTGCAGCCCGGCAGCTTCCTGCAGGCGCTGGACCATGCCTGGCAGGCCGCGCGCCTGCCGCACGAAGGCAGCCACAGCCTGCCGTTCCGGGGTGGCTGGGCGCTGATGCTCGATTACGAAGTGGCCAGCCAGATCGAAACCGTGCTGCCCGCGCGCGCGCGCGATGACGGCCTCCCGACCGCGCTGGCACTGCGTTGCCCGGCGGCCGTGCTGCATGACCATGAGAACGGTGCCAGCTTCGTCATCGCCGAAGCCGGTGAGCAGGCCCTGCTGGATGCGCTGGTGGCACAGGCCTCGGCCGCGCTGCCCCAGGCCGGGCAGGGCTGGCAGCCGCCGCAGTCGGTGGGCGAGGACGCGCCGCAGCGCTTCACCGACGGCGTGCGCCGGGTGATCGACTACCTGCGTGCCGGTGATGTGTTCCAGGTGAACCTGTCGCGGCGCTGGAGCGCGCAGTTCGCCGCGCCGGTCAGCCCCCAGGCGCTCTACGCGCAGCTGCGCCGCGCCAACCCGGCACCGTTCGCCGGCCTGTTCAGCGCGTACGGCCGCCACGTGGTCAGCTCCTCGCCGGAACGGCTGGTGTCGGTGCATGCCGGCCACGCGCAGACCCGGCCGATTGCCGGCACCCGCCCGCGCTTTGAAGGCGACGACGATGCCGCGCGCATCCAGGAACTGGTCGGCCACCCCAAGGAGCGCGCCGAACACGTGATGCTGATCGACCTGGAGCGCAACGACCTGGGCCGCATCTGCCTGCCCGGCACGGTGGTCGTCGATGAACTGATGACCGTGGAAAGCTACGCGCACGTGCACCACATCGTCAGCAACGTCAGCGGCCACCTGCGCCCCGAGGTCACCCCGGGCGAGGTGATCGCCGCGACTTTCCCGGGCGGCACCATCACCGGCTGCCCCAAGGTGCGCTGCATGCAGATCATCAGTGAACTGGAGCAGGTGCCGCGCGGGGCCTACACCGGCGCCTTCGGCTGGCTGAACCGCGACGGCGATCTGGACCTGAACATCCTCATCCGCACCGCAGAAGTGGACGGGCAGGAGGTGAGCTTCCGTACCGGCGCCGGCATCGTGGTCGACTCGGACCCGGACAAGGAACTGGACGAGACCCGGGCCAAGGCCCGCGGCCTGCTGCGCGCGCTGGGCCAGCAGGGGTAACCGATCCCAGGTAGTGCCGGCCGCTGGCCGGCAGGGGCCTGGTGGGTGCCGACCGTTGGTCGGCACGGGCATCTC
>NZ_JBNNHG010000183.1:2779-6324 GCF_050268705.1 Stenotrophomonas sp. NPDC077659
CTCCATGGCCGGTCATCCACGCATGGCGTGGATCTACTGTTGGTGGCATTGTTCTGATGGGTGCCGACCGTTGGTCGGCACGGATGCCTCCATGGCCGGTCATCCACGCATGGCGTGGATCTACTGTTGGTGGCATTGTTCTGGTGGGTGCCGACCGTTGGTCGGCACGGATGCCTCCATGGTCGTTCATCCACGCATGGCGTGGATCTACTGGGCATGATCGGCCCCGGCAGTAGATCCACGCCATGCGTGGATGGGTGCCCCCGGTCATGACCCCGCACCACCCAGCACGGTATCCTGCACGGCGGAATCGCATTCAGAGGTAGTCCATGGCGGGAGCCAAGCGCGGGTGTCTGTTCGTGGTCATGCTGGTGGTGGTGCTGGGCGCCGTCCTGGCCGGCGCAGGCGCGTGGTTCTTCTACCAGCAGAGCAAGTTCGCCGACCGCCACATCACCCCGTCCGCCGAGAGCGTGGTCATCGCCAGCGGCGATGGCATGAACAGCGTGCTGCGCAAGCTGCGCGAGGCCGGCGTGGACGAAGGCCAGGACACCCAGTGGCAGCTGCTGGCACGCCAGCTCGACGCCGCCGGCAAGCTGAAGGTGGGCGAGTACGCGCTGGACGACAGCCTGACCCCGCGCGAGCTGCTGCTGCGCATGCGCGCCGGCAAGGTGCTGCAGCACCGCGTCACCCTTGTCGAAGGCTGGAACATCCGCCAGGTGCGCGCTGCGCTCAAGCGTGCCGAGCCGCTGCTGCACACCACCGATACCCTCGATGACGCCGCGCTGATGCAGCGGCTGGGCTTCGGTGGCCAGCACCCGGAAGGCCGCTTCCTGCCCGAGACCTACGTCTACCAGCGCGGCGACAGTGACATGGACGTGCTCAAGCGCGCCCACGCCGCAATGGAAAAGGCCTTGCACGAGGCCTGGGAAAGCCGGGCCGCCGATCTGCCGATCAACAGCCCGTACGAGCTGCTGATTCTCGCTTCGATCATCGAAAAGGAAACCGCGCTGGCCAGCGAGCGCCCGCAGATTGCCGGGGTGTTCATGCGCCGCCTGAAGATCGGCATGCGCCTGCAGACCGATCCCACCGTCATCTATGGCATCGGCGCGGCCTACGACGGCAACATCCGCCGCCGCGACCTGACCACCGATACGCCCTACAACACCTACACCCGTGCCGGGCTGACGCCGACCCCCATCGCCATGCCCAGCCGCGATGCGCTGATGGCCGCCGCACAGCCTGCCGCAGGCGATGCGCTGTACTTCGTCGCCGTGGGTGATGGCAGTGGCGCGCACGTGTTCTCGCCCAGCCTGGACCAGCACAATGCCGCCGTAGCCCGCTACCTGCAGCAGCTGCGCCAGCAACGTACCAAGGAGACCCCGGCGCAATGAGTTCCGCGCTGCTTCGCCACCCGCGTTTCGTCAGCCTGGAAGGCGGCGAGGGCGCGGGCAAGACCACCGCCATCAATGCCATCCGCGAATGCCTGCGCAGCCACGGCCACGAGGTCGTGCTGACCCGCGAGCCGGGTGGTACGCCGCTGGCCGAGCGCATCCGCGGGCTGGTGCTGAAGCCCGACGCCGAGATCGCCGCCGAACCGCTCAGCGCCGAAGCCGAGCTGCTGCTGGTGTTCGCTGCGCGTGCCCAGCACGTGCGCCAGATCATCCAGCCAGCACTGCAGCGCGGTGCCTATGTGCTGAGTGACCGCTTCACCGATTCCAGCTACGCCTACCAGGGCGGTGGCCGCGGCCTCGATCCGCAGTGGATTGCCGACCTGGAGCGCCGCGCCGTCGGCCTGCTGCCGGGCCTGACCCTGCTGCTGGATGTGGACGTGGCCGTGGGCCGCGCGCGCGCCAACGGCCGCGACCTGTGGCCGGACCGCATCGAAAGCGAGCAGGACGATTTCTTCCAGCGCGTGCGTGAAGTGTTCCGCCGCCGCGCGCAGGAGGACCCACAGCGCTTCGCCGTGATCGATGCGGGGCAGGTACAGGAACGCGTGGCTGCCGATGTGGTGGCCAGTGTCGAGCGTTGGCTGCAGGCCGGGGAGGGCGCATGAGCAGCTTCTCGCCCTGGCAGCAGCGCGCCTTCGACCAGACCGTTGCGGCATTGGATGCCGACCGTCTTGGCCACGGCCTGCTGATCTGCGGCCCGTCCGGGCTGGGCAAGCATGAGGTGGCGCTCGCCCTGGCCGACCACGTGCTGGCTCGTGGCGATGCCGCGCACGCCACGCGCACGCGGCAGCTGATTGCCGCCGGTACCCATCCGGACCTGCAGCTGGTCAGCTTCATCCCCAACAAGAGCGGCGACAAGCTGCGCACCGAGATCGTCATCGAGCAGGTGCGCGAGATCACCAACAAGCTGGCGCTGACCCCGCAGTACGGCGTGGCCCAGGTGGTGATTGTCGACCCGGCCGATGCCATCAACCGCTCGGCCGCCAACGCGCTGCTGAAGACCCTGGAAGAACCGCAACCCGGCCGCTACCTGTGGTTGATCAGCAGCGACCCGGCGCGCCTGCCGCAGACCGTGCGCAGCCGCTGCCAGCGTCTGGAATTCAAGCTGCCGCCGCGCGATGAAGCGATGGCCTGGCTGCAGCAGCAGGGCCACAGCGAAGCCTCCGCACGCGAGGCGCTGGACGCGGCGCGCGGCCATCCCGGCCAGGCCGACAACTGGCTGCGCGAGGATGGCCTGAGCCTGCGCCGCGACGTCGGCCGCGAGCTGGAACAGCTGGCTGCCGGCAAGACCGGCGCGGTGGAACTCGCGCAGAAGTGGTGCGGCGATGAGAACGCGGCCCTGCGCTTGCGCTTCGCCGCCGATCTGGCGCTGGCCCAGGCCAGCACCGACGCCTTGACCGCGCCGGACCGATTGCACAAGCTTGCAGCCTGGTTCGATGCGGCCAACCGCACCCGCGACCTGCTTCGCACCACCGTGCGTGCAGACCTTGCGGTGGTCGAGTTGCTGCTGGCCTGGAACAAGGTGAACGAGCGGCCTGCCGCAAGGGGAAATCGATGAGTGCCAGCAACGCCCGCCAGGGCATCCTGTCCCTGGCTGTAAAGGACAAAGCCGCGCTGTACAGCGCGTACATGCCGTTCGTGAAGAATGGCGGCGTCTTCGTACCCACGCCCAAGCGCTACTTCCTGGGCGACGAGGTGTTCCTGCTGCTGACCCTGCCTGATTCCAGCGAACGCCTGCCGGTGGCCGGCAAGGTGATCTGGGTGACCCCGGCCGGCGCACAGGGCAACCGCGTGGCCGGCATCGGCGTGCAGCTGGCTGACGGCCAGGAAGGCGAGAACGTGCGCCACAAGATCGAAACGTTGCTGGCCGGCCTGACCAGCTCGGACAAGCCGACGCATACGATGTGAGGTAGCGCCGGGCGAAACACCCGTGAACCGCTGTTCTGTAGAGTCGAGCCATGCTCGACTGCAGGCCTCGAAAAGGCCTGTGACCCGCGACCCGGTAGAGCCGAGCCCATGCTCGGCTGCGCCCCTCGAAACACCCGTGAACACAAATGTGAAAAACTGTTGACGGCCTCTGAAAAGCCCCTATAATGA
>NZ_JBNNHG010000184.1:0-6303 GCF_050268705.1 Stenotrophomonas sp. NPDC077659
GCATGATGCCCCCTGCACGGGCCCTACGCTACGCTGCCGCCGCGACGCTGGGCGCACCACCCTCACCTCGGCGCCCAGCGTCTGCAGGTACTGCACGAGGTTGTAGGTGAAGCTGTCGTAGTTGTCGATCATCCACAACATGGTCAGGTTCCGTCGCTTATCAGGAAAATGGCGTATACGTTTTCGGTGTAGGTGATGGGGGCTGCCTGCAGCAATTCGCCCGGCGCTGGCGCCGCAGCGGCACGGCTGCCGGTCACCTGGATCCGATCCAGCGAGTCGCCTTCTGCCGGTGCGTAGGCATAGCCGTCGCCGGCCTGTCCGCTGCTAGGCCACGTACCGGCCTGCACGCCATAGGCGAAACTGGGGGCCACATCGGAAATGCTGTAGAGACCGGTGATTTTCGCGCCATAGGCACCGGCCAGCCCCTTGGCAGACGCGCGCGTCTGTGCGGCGGCTTCGGCCTTCAGTTCGGCGCGCAGGCCTGCTTCATCCGTGTAGGTCGGCGCCGCCGTCCTCACCTGTACTTCGCGGCTGGCCTTCAGCTCACCCAGGAAGCTCTTCAGCGCCTCGGCCGTGGCGAAGGATGCGCTCAGGCTACGGCTCGCCTCGACGCCGTTGTACACCTGTTCGTCATCGCGGTACCGAGTGGACGGCGAGATGCTCAGGTTGTCCGCACGCACGCTGCCCTTGATGGCGCCGTGCTTCTGGAACAGCGCGAGCACCTGCTCGGTATTGCCCTGGACGCGGCGGCGGGCAACCTCGGTCTGCATGTCGATCGTTTCCAGCTCCACCTTCACGGTGAAGCGGTCCGGCATGACCGTGCGCGTGGCATTTCCCTTTACCAGCAGGTGCGGCTGCGAAGGAAGGGTATTGGCCTGCGCCCACGCAGACGGGGCCATCGTGGCCAGCAGTGACGACCACAGCAATGCGCTCAGCAGCTTCATGCGGTACTCCTTGTCTTGAATGGGAACAGCGGAAGGTGCCGCAGCGCAGGCCACGGCACAGAGAGGCTTACAGGCCCTTGGCGGCCTGAGCGACGGCGCGGAACAGCGCACGGCCCTTGTTCATCGTCTCGTCCCATTCCTTGTCCGGGTCCGAGTCGTAGACGATGCCGGCGCCGGCCTGCACGTACAGGCGGCCACCCTTGATGACGGCGGTACGGATCGCGATGGCGGTATCGGCATCGCCGTGCCAGCCGATGTAGCCGATGCTGCCGGCGTACACATTGCGCTTGATCGGTTCCAGCTCGCGGATCACTTCCAGCGCGCGGATCTTCGGCGCGCCACTGACCGTACCGGCCGGGAACGTGGCGCGCAGCACATCGGCATAACTCAGGCCCGGCTGCAGTTGGCCGGTCACTTCGCTGACGATGTGCATGACGTGACTGTAGCGCTCGATCACGAACTGCTCGCCCACTTCCACGGTGCCGGCCTTGGACACGCGGCCGGCATCATTGCGGCCGAGGTCGATCAGCATCAGGTGCTCGGCGCGCTCCTTGGGGTCGGCCAGCAGCTCGGCTTCCAGCGCCTGGTCCAGTTCCGGCGTGGCACCACGCGGACGGGTACCGGCGATCGGGCGCACGGTCACTTCACCATCCTGCAGGCGCACCAGGATCTCCGGCGACGAACCGACCACCTGCAGATCGCCGACATCGAGGAAGTACATGTACGGGGACGGATTGAGCGCCCGCAGTGCGCGGTACACATCCACCGGGCGCGCCTTGAACGGCACGCTCAGGCGCTGGCTCAGCACCACCTGGAAGATGTCGCCGGCGCGGATGTATTCCTTGCTGCGCTGGACCGCATCGACGAAGCCTTCGCGGGTGAAGCCGGACACGAAATCGGATTCGTCCAGCACATCGCTGTTGAGCGGCGCGGGATAGCCCGCACCCGGCGCACGCAGCTTGGCGGTCAGGGCATCCAGGCGGGCCTGGGCCTGCTCGAACGCCCCTTCGACACGCGGGTCGGCATGCACGATCAGGTACAGGCGGCCCTTCAGGTTGTCGAACACCGCCAGTTCGTTGGAATCCAGCAGCAGGATGTCCGGCGTGCCCAGCTCATCACGGCCGGCCGGGGGGGCCAGGCGTGGTTCGATATAGCCGATGCATTCGAAGCCGAACCAGCCGACCAGGCCACCGGTGAAGCCCGGCAGGCCGTCCAGCTTGGGCACCGAGTGGGCGCTGCGCAGCGCCTCGACCTCGGCGAAGGGGTCGGCCACCTCGCGGGTGTCCACCACCTGGCCATCCTCGCGCACGGACAGGGTGTGGCCGTGGAAGGCGTACACGCGACGTGCCGGCAGGCCAATGATCGAGTAACGACCAAACCGCTCGCCGCCTTCGACGGATTCAAACAGGTAGGTATTGGGGCCGTCGGCGAGCTTCAGATAGACCGAAAGCGGCGTGTCCAGGTCGGACAGCACTTCGCGGACAACGGGGATATGGGTGTGGCCTTCAGCGGCCTGCTGCTGAAACTGAGCGAGCGAATTCAAGACGACTTTCCTTCCGGGACACAGCATTGGGGGATCGGACGACGGCAACGGGCCACCATCGCCACCAACGGCGTGCGGAAGAAAGGGTACGAGGGGTCGTCAGGCTGGACACCCCTTGACTGTATCGCAGGATCGGCGGGAGGGGAACCCTGTGAAACTGAACCACGGCGAGCACGGTGCCGGCGGTGGGGGCTGTGGCGCGTACCGCTGCGACTACCGGTGCGGGATCCGCGGCGGGGCTGCGGCGACTACCGGTGCGGGGACCGGGACGGCGACCGGTAGAGTCGACTGTTAGTCGACTGCTCTTCCATCAGGTGCCGGGAAACCCCGCGCTGCGCGCGTTAGTCGACTAACAGTCGACTCTACCCGTCGGCTCTACCCTTGCCCGCCCAGCAGCGGGCATCCAGCCGGCAGGTGCATCCGCATCCGGCCCGGCACGCAGTCGATACGGAAACGTTGCGCCTGCACCGGCTCGCCATCCAGGTTCAGGGTCAACGCCTGCGGGGCGTCGATCTGCAGCCACGGCAGCTGTGCGCGGGTCGCCGCGCGCTCCAATGCGGCTTCCTTGCCACCGGTCAGCATCTGGCCCAGGGTCGCGGCCACCTCGCCCTCCAGTTCGGGCACCACGGTGACGTCCAGCAGGCCATCATCGATCAGCGCCTGCGGGCACAGTTGCTGGCCGCCACCGGCCTGGCGGCCGTTGCCGATGCCCAGCGCGATGAAGCCGCCTTCCCAGGCGAAATCCGGACCCGTCAGGCGCGCGGTGATCGGTTCGATGCGCCCCAGCTTGGCGATGCCGGTGATGACATACGCCAGGCCGCCCAGCATCTTCTTCAGGCCTGCATCGGTTTCCACGGTCACCTGGGTGCCGAAGCCACCACTGGCCAGGTTGGCACACCACCACGGCGTGCCATCGGCGTCCACGCGCAGCAGGTCGATGGGACGAGCAGGCGCCTGTCCAATCAGCGCGAAGGCGTCAATGGGTTCAGTGGGAATTCCAGCCGAGGTGGCGAAATCATTGGCCGTGCCCATCGGCACCAGCGCCAGCGACGGCAGCGCGTCGGCCGGCTCATCGCGATGGGCCAGGGTTTCGGCCACTGCACTGAGCGTACCGTCGCCACCCGCCGCCACGATCACGTCCACGCCATGGTCGATGGCCTCGGCCACGTAGCGTTCGGCGTCGCCCTCTTCCCAGGTCACCCGCACTTCCAGCTGCACGCCCTGCCCGCGCCAGTGGCCGACGGCCTCGCGCAGATCGTCACTGCCAGCGGATTTTCCGTTGAGGATCAGGCGCCAACGCAGGGTGGTCATGCAGATGCTTCCACAGGGGGACGCACAGGCTATCAACGCGGCGTTTGCCCGCAGTGAATGTCACGCCGGTGTCATTCAGGTGCTGGAGAATGGAAGTCCATAGCAGGGACGATGGATGGAGGCAGGATCAGCCTCCCACGCATGCAGCGAGGCCACGCCAGTGATTGGGCGTGGCCTTTTTTTGCGCCCGGATCATCCACGCATGCCGTGGCTCTACCGGGGAATCGTGCGAACCGCCTCCACCCCATCCAGGTTGAGGCGCGGACGCAGTGGATCCAGGCCATGCGTCGACGCCCTTCGTTTCAACCGTTGGCGAAATCGTGCAGCGCCTGCCCCTGCAAACGGTATACGGTCCACTCGTCCTGCGGCTTCGCGCCGGCGGCGGTGTAGAACGCGATGGCGGGGGTATTCCAGTCCAGCACCGACCATTCGAAGCGACCGCAGCCCTCGGCCACGGCCTGCCGCGCGATGTACTTCAGCAGTGCCTTGCCGGCGCCGGCGCCGCGCTTTTCCGGGCTGATGTACAGGTCTTCCAGGTAGATGCCCTTGCGGCCCAGCCAGGTGGAATAGCTGTAGAAGTACACCGCATAGCCGATGGCTTCGCCGTCGGCTTCGCAGATCAGCGCGCGGGCGCTGGCATCGGCACCGAACAGGCTCTCGGCAATGCCGATCTCATCGGTCTGCACCGCGTGCTCGGCCTTCTCGTAGATGGCCAGTTCGCGGATGAAGCGCAGGATCAGGCCGGCGTCGGCCACGGTGGCCGCGCGGATGTTCAACAGTGCCATGAGGATCAGAAAAGGGGACGGAGGGAATTAATCGAGCTTAATCCCCTCCGTCCCCTTTTTTTCAGCGGGCGGCGGCGACGTTCGCGCGCATCTGCGCGATCACGTCCTGGTAGCGGGTCTTGGCGTTGAAGATGGCCGAACCGGCCACGAAGGTGTCGGCGCCGGCAGCGGCGATGGCGCCGATGTTGTCGGCCTTCACGCCACCGTCGATCTCCAGGCGGATGTCCTTGCCGCTGGCATCGATCTTCTGGCGGACCACGCGCAGCTTGTCCAGCGCCGAAGGAATGAACGCCTGACCTCCGAAGCCCGGGTTGACCGACATCAACAGCACCAGGTCCAGGTCATCCAGCACCCAGTCCAGGATGTCCACCGGGGTAGCCGGGTTCAGCACGATGCCCGGCTTGCAGCCCAGCGAACGGATCAGCTGGATGGTGCGGTGCGGGTGGCGGCTGGCCTCCGGGTGGAAGCTGATGTAGGTGGCACCGGCCTCGGCGAAGTCCGGGATGATGCGGTCCACCGGCTCGACCATCAGGTGCACGTCGATGGGGGCGGTCACGCCGTGCTTGCGCAGGGCCTGGCAGACCATCGGGCCGATGGTCAGGTTGGGCACGTAATGGTTGTCCATCACGTCGAAGTGAACCCAGTCCGCACCGGCGGCCAGGACGTTGTCCACTTCCTCGCCCAGGCGGGCGAAATCGGCGGACAGGATGGACGGGGCGATGAGGCAGTTGGACATGGCCGGGGCCTTGGAGACGAGGGAAAGGGGTCAGCGCTTGCGCAGCGTCTTGATGCGGTCGTAGGCGGCGTTGATCCGCCGCGACTTCTGCTCGGCCTGCTGCTGCAGCTCGGGGGCCGCGCCGCCGAGCTTGTCGGGGTGATACTGGGAAATGAGCTTGCGGTAGGCCCGCTCGACCTCGGCGTCGGTGGCCTCGGAGGTCAGCCCCAGCTCCCGGTACGGGTTCTCCTTGTTCAGGCGGAACCAGTCCGAATCGAAGGCGTGGCCGATCAGCAGGCCGATGACCGCCCCGAACAGCGGATTGGGCCGGAACAGCAGGGCGCCGGCGATGAAACCGAGCAGTTTTCCGTACCAGCGCATGGCGCCCCAGGGTCGACCGGCGAAATGGACGCTCATTTTACGTCACAGCGGGCCCGGACGGCTTTACACTAGGCCGCCCGCTGGTCAGCGGGCCCGCCGGGTCCGTTGGGCAGCCGTATCGACGAAGCCCCAGGAGTGCCCGTGCCGACCACGCTGTTGCAATCCGATCTCCCCGGCCTGCCCTTGCGCCATCGCGGCAAGGTGCGTGATGTGTTCGATATCCCGCGCGAGCGGCTGCCTGCAGGGACCCCGCCGGGCGACTACCTGCTGATGGTGGCCACCGACCGCCTGTCGGCGTTCGATGTGGTCCTGCCCGACCCGATCCCGGGCAAGGGCGAAATGCTCTGCCAGGTGTCCAACTTCTGGTTCGCCAAGACTGCGCACCTGATGCCCAACCACCTGACCGGCATCGACGTGGCCAGCGTGCTGCCCGAAGGCGTGGACCCGGCCCTGTATGCCAAGCGCGCGGTGGTCACCCGCAAGCTGAAGCCGGTGCCGGTGGAAGCCATCGCCCGCGGTTACCTGATCGGCAGCGGCTGGAAGGACTACCAGCGCACCGGCAAGGTCAGCGGGACTTCGTCGTTGAAGCCACCACCCAGGAGCGCGCCCAGCGCCTGCTGGGCA
>NZ_JBNNHG010000185.1:0-6294 GCF_050268705.1 Stenotrophomonas sp. NPDC077659
TGCCCAGCAGGGCACCGATGGTCACCACGCCGGTACCGCCGACGCCGGTGATGAGGATGTTCCAGGGCTGTTCCAGCGTGCCGCGGATCGTCGGCGCCGGCAGGTTGTCCAGCAGCGTGGAGGCATCGCGCTTGCTGCCCTTGCGCGGCTGGCCACCGTGCACGGTGACAAAGCTCGGGCAGAAGCCGTTCACGCAGGAATAGTCCTTGTTGCAGTTGGACTGGTCGATTTCGCGCTTGCGCCCGAACTCGGTTTCTTTCGGCAGCACCGACACGCAGAAGCTCTTCTTGCCGCAGTCGCCGCAGCCTTCGCAGACCAGCGAATTGATCAGCACCCGCTTCTGCGGGTCTTCCAGCTTGCCGCGCTTGCGGCGGCGGCGCTTCTCGGTGGCGCAGGTCTGTTCGTAGATCAGGATCGAAACACCCTTCACCTCGCGCAGGCGCTTCTGCACCGCGTCCAGTTCGCTGCGGTCGTGGAACTCGACGTCGCTGGGGAAATGCTCGCGCTGGCCGGTCCACTTGCCGATGTTGTCCGACAGCACCACGATGGTGTGGATGCCTTCGGCGCGCATCTGCCTGGCGATGTCCGGCACGCTCAGCGGGCCGTCCACAGGCTGGCCGCCGGTCATCGCCACCGCATCGTTGTAGAGGATCTTGTAGGTGATGTTGACGCCGGCGGCGACCGCCTGGCGGATCGCCAGCGAACCGCTGTGGAAGTAGGTGCCGTCGCCCAGGTTCTGGAACACGTGCGGGGTGTCGGTGAAGGGCGCCTGCCCGACCCAGGTCACGCCTTCGCCGCCCATGTGGGTGAAGGTGTCGGTGCTGCGGTCCATCCAGGTCACCATGTAATGGCAACCGATGCCGGCCAGCGCACGCGAACCTTCCGGCACCGTGGTGGAGGTGTTGTGCGGGCAGCCGGAGCAGTAATGCGGTACGCGCGGGAAGCTGGCGCGAGGCAGCGCAAGCTCGGCTTCCTTCTCCTGCATCCACTGCAGGCGCTGCTCGATCGATGCGTTGTTGAAGAACTTCTGGATGCGGCGGCCGATCACGCCGGCGATGGTGGCCGGCGTCAACTCGCCGGTGGACGGCAGGATCCATTCGCCGCTCTCGTCGTACTTGCCGACGATGGACGGGCGCTGGCCCCAGCTGACCGGCCAGTTGAAGAACTGCTCCTTCATCTGGCGCTCGATGAAGGCACGCTTCTCCTCCACCACGATGATGTCGTCCAGGCCCTGCGCGAAGCGGGCGATGCCTTCCGGCTCCAGCGGCCAGGTCATGCCGACCTTGTACACACGGATGCCGATGTCGGCGCAGGCGGCTTCATCCAGGCCCAGGTATTCCAGCGCCTGCAGCACGTCCAGGTAGCTCTTGCCGGTGGTGACGATGCCCAGCCGCGCACGCGGTGCGTCCATCACCACCTTGTCGATGCCGTTGGCGCGGGCAAAGGCCTGCGCGGCCTTCACCGCATAGCGGTGCAGGCGCATTTCCTGGTCCAGCGGCGGGTCCGGCCAGCGGATGTTGAGGCCGCCAACGGGCATGTCGAAGTCTTCGGGCAGGACGATGCGCCGGGCCAGCGGGTCCACTTCCACCGACGCCGAGGATTCCACCGTCTCGGCGATGGTCTTGAAGCCGACCCAGCGGCCGGTGTAACGGCTCATCGCCCAGCCCAGCAGGCCCATGTCGAGGATGTCCTGCACGCCGGCCGGATTCAGCACCGGCATCATCGCGCTGACGAACTCGTCTTCGCTGCCATGCGGCAGGGTCGAGCTGCGGCAGGCATGGTCATCGGCCGCCAGTGCCAGCACGCCGCCGTATCGTGAGGTACCGGCGGCGTTGGCGTGCTTGAACACGTCGCCGCAGCGGTCCACGCCGGGGCCCTTGCCGTACCACATGCCGAACACGCCCTGTACGTTGGCGCCAGGGAACAGGTTGGTCTGCTGCGTGCCCCAGACCATGGTGGCACCCAGGTCCTCGTTCAGCCCCGGGGTGAACTTCACCTTGGCCGCTTCCAGATGCTTGCGCGCACGCCACAGTTCCAGGTCGAAGCCGCCCAGCGGGCTGCCGCGGTAGCCACTGACGAAACCCGCACTGTCGATGCCCTCGTGCGCATCGCGCAGGCGCTGCATGAGCGGCAACCGCACCAGCGCCTGCACGCCACTCAGGTAGATCCGTCCCTCATTGCGGGTGTACTTGTGGTCGAGCGTGTAATCACGGTCGATCAGGTCGGCGGAGGAGGGCGAAGTGAGTTGCGCGGTACTGGTCATGGCTGGCCCGGTAGGATCGGCTGGCACCGGCCGCGTGAGGCACGCGGCGGGAAAGGCGCGAATTGTAACAGTGGGGCCCGGAAGGCCCGGGACTCGCATCGGCGGCCTTGCTGGGGTTAGGATCGGGGTGAGAGAGGGGAGGTTGGTGTTTCAACCTGGGGGATTTTTGATGTCAGTTGCAGGAAAGCTCGTGGCCGGCGTACTGCTGGTCTCGGGCGCGGCCTCCGCGTGGGCCGCACCGGCGTTGCCAGCGCCGCAGGAATTCTATTTCGACAATGATGCCGCCGCCGCGCCGATCATCGTGGTGCCCGGCACCGGCGAGGATCTGGTGGCGCAGCTGCTGAAGCAGCGTGAGCGTGGCCGCAAGAGCCTGGAGGCCACCGTGCAGCTGGCCTCGGTGGCCATTGCGCAGGGCCGTGCGGAACTGGGCGACAAGCTCTACCGCGAGGCACTGGCCGAGGCGCCCATCCAGAGCAGCCTGGGCCGCAGCGTGCGCTGGAACTACGGGTGGGACCTGCTGCGGCAGGGCCAGGCGCTGGCCGCGCTGGAACAATGGCAGTCGGTGGCCAACAACCTGCGCAGCAACGCCGCGTGGATCCCGCCGACCTACGCGCTGGCATTGTGGCGCGCTGGCCAGCAGCAGGAAGCGGTGAAGTGGTACGCCGCCGCCGTGCGCACCGAGCCGGGCCAATGGAGCGACAGCAGCCGCTACGCCACGTTGCTGCCGACCTGGCAGGACGACGAGCGGGCCAGCCTGGCCGAAGTGCAGCAGGCCTGGGCCGCCGCGCCACCGGCCTGGCCGTGAGGCATGACCGCAGGCGCTTGCCGCCTGCGGTGCTGCAACGCACAATCGAACGCGTCGCAGGCGTCCGCCTGAAGGGGAGCCGCCCATGGCCTTTGATGCCTTCGCCCTGATCCTGGCCATGCTCGGGCTGGGCATGCTGTTCGCCCGCCTGCGCGCGCTGCCGGACAACGCCGCCGAAACACTCAACAAGGTGGTGCTGTACGTCTGCCTGCCGTCGGCGGTGCTGACCTACGTGCCGCGCCTGCACCTGGACGCCAGCCTGCTGGGGTTGATGGCCACGCCCTGGCTGCTGATGCTGGCGACCTGGGCGCTGGTCAGCCTCGCCACGCGGGTATTCGGTTTTGCCCGCGACGTACATGCGGTGCTGTTGATCTGCGTGGCTCTGGCCAACTCCAGCTTCATCGGCTACCCGATGGTGCGCGCGCTGCTGGGTGATGCCGCGCTGCCCTATGCCGTGGTCTACGACCAGTTCGGTACCTTCCTGCTGCTGTCCACTTTCGGCCTGCTGGTGCTGGCGCGCTACAGCGGCGACCGGCCGCCGACGGCGCTGCAGGTGCTGGGGCGGATTGGACGCTTCCCGCCGCTGTGGGCGCTGCTGTTCGCGCTGCTGCTGATGCCGGCGCAGCCGCCGGCGTGGATCGGCACGGCTTTGAAGCAGCTGGCCGACGCGATGCTGCCGCTGGTGATGCTGGCCGTGGGTCTGTCGATCCAGCTGCGCCTGCGCCGCGAGGAGTTGAGACCGCTGGCGGTGGGCCTGCTGCTGAAGCTGCTGGTGCTGCCGGCGCTGGCGTTGCCGCTGTCGTGGCTGCTGGGCATGCAGGGCCTGATGTTGAAGGCGAATGTTCTTGAGTCAGCGATGCCGACGATGATCACCGCCGCCGCGCTGGCGATCTCGCATCGGCTGGCGCCGCGGTTGGCGGCCGCATTGGTGGGGTATGGCATCGTGCTGTCGCTGGTCACGCTGCCAGCGTGGATGTGGGTGCTGGGGTGAGGGTTTCCTGCAGGGCTTGCAGCCCTGCACCCGCTTCAAGCCACGGCCACGGCAACGTCAACTTCAAAAGCTGGCTTTCTGTGGGATGGCGGGGTGGGTCCGGTTGCGGGGGACGGCGTAAATACGTCCATGTAGCCTCGGTCGCGCCATCCATGGCGCTCACGCCCCCGCAACCGAACCCACCCCGCCTTCGACAGACTTCCGCGATCTGTCGAGACCTGCTGCTGTTGGTGCCAGCTGCTGTTGGTGGATGCCGACCGTTGGTCGGCACAGAGCGAAGCGATCGGCTGTTGCTCTTGCTTTTGATCTTCTTTTTCTTTTCCGTGGCTGACCGCGCACGGAAACTGTCAGGGGTCGGGCGGGTAGGTTGCGCAGGACCGTTGGCGCCATGGATGGCGCCATCGAGCCCCCATGGATGGGTTTACGGCGTGTCCTGCGCGGCCTACCTGCCCGGCCACGCGCATGACCCGCATTCGGCGACCAACCACCAGCCACGAGGGGCTCTGCCGTTGGCCGGAAACCCTCAGTCGTCCGCGGAAACCGTCCGCTCCAGCGCCCACTCGCGCAATGCCGCCACCTGCTCGGCCATCAGCACCGACAACGGCCGCGTCGCGCGTATCTCGGTCATCAGCAGCTCGGTATCCAGCGGTCGCCCTTCGGCATGCGCCGAATACAGCCCCGCCACGATCGCCTGCTCGATCTCCGCACCGGAAAAGCCGCTGGCCGCCGCTGCCAGCGCCGGCAGTGCGAAGTCATCGCCGTTGAGCTGGCGGCGGCCCAGGTGCAGCCGCAGCAGTTCCACCCGCGCGTCCGGCGAAGGCAGGTCGACGAAAAAGATCTCATCGAAGCGGCCCTTGCGCAGCAGCTCGGCCGGCAGCTCGTGCACCTGGTTGGCGGTGGCCACGATGAACACCGGCGCCTTGCGCTCGGCCATCCAGGTCAGCAGGTAGCCCAGCACGCGGCGTGAGACGCCGCCGTCTTCGCCGCCACTGGCCAGGCCCTTCTCGATCTCGTCCATCCACAGCACGCACGGTGCCAGCTGCTCGGCCGACGCCAGCGCCTGGCGCAGGTTGGCTTCGGTCTCGCCGTGGTACTTGTTGTACAGCGCGCCCACGTCCAGGCGCAGCAGCGGCACACCGAAACCGGCGGCGGTGGCCTTGGCCAGCATCGACTTGCCGCAGCCCTGCACGCCCAGCAGCAGCATGCCGCGTGGCGGGTCCAGGCCGGCCGGTGCCGAGCCGGCAATGAAGGCCACCCGGCGCTGGTTGATCCAGCGCTTGAGCCGGTTGGCCCCGGCCACGTCGCCGAAGCGCGCGCTGTCATGTTCGAAGAACAGGTGACCACTGCGGTTGAGCAGTTCGAACTTCAGCCGTGCCAGCTGCGGCAGGTCGTCGTCGCGCAGCGCGCCATCGGCGTAGATCAGCTGCCGGGCGATGCGCCGGGCATCGACCAGGCTCAGGCCCTGCAGGTTCTTCAGGATCTTCTTGACCGCCTCGCTGTCCACTTCCACGCGGCGTCCGCCGTGCTCGCGGGCATAGGCATCGGCCTCCTCGCGCAGCATCTTCAGCAGCGCATTGGCATCGGGCAGGCGCGGGTTGAAGCGCACCGCCAGGGCCTCCAGTTCGGCCGGCAGTTCGACCTTGGCGCCGATCAGCACCAGCACGTGGGGCTGGCTGTGGCGGCGCTGGATCAGATCGCGCAGTGCGCGCTGGTGGCTGGCGTAGCCCAGGTACGGGTGGAAATCGAGCAGCAGGTAGATGCCGCGCTGTTCGGCCTGGCGGATCATCTGCAGTGCCGCGCTGGCATCGGGCGGGCCGACTGCATCATCCTCGCGTTCCAGGTCGATGCGGCGCAGGCCCTCGGTGATCGACCAGCGGTGCAGGGCACGCCAGACATGCATCAGCGTCTGCCGGAACAGCTCAACAATGCGCCCCTCATCCTGGGTCTCGATCACGATCAGGGGGGTATTGGCGCGGATCAACGCGCTCAGGTCCTGCAGTTCGCTCATGCCGGTTCGATCCTTCGGGAGCGCCACGATAGCAAAGCCGATGCGGATTGATTCAGGCCGTCTCTACCTTCCGTCACCATCGCCGGTGTACGCTCGGGGCACGTACCCGGAAGCGAGGCTGGCATGAAGACGATCCTGGTGGCCGGTTCCAAGGGCGGGGTGGGCAAGACCACCGTCGCCACCCACCTGGCCGCGTACGCGGCATTGCAGGGCAAGGCCACGGTGAT
>NZ_JBNNHG010000186.1:0-6198 GCF_050268705.1 Stenotrophomonas sp. NPDC077659
TGTCGATGACCGCCACCACCCTGCTGCAGGTGGCCTTCGCCCAGCTGCCCTCGATCCTGCCGGCCATTGGATACCTCACCAGCCTGCTGCTGTATGCGGTCGGCTTCGCCTTCATGTACCACTACCTGCCGGACCGCCGCGTGGCCTGGCGCCAGGCCTTCATCGGCGGCGTCATCACCTCGGCGCTGTTCGCGTTGGGCCGCTATGGCATCGGCGTCTACATCGCCACCGTGGCCCCTGGAAGTGCGTACGGTTCGATGGGCGCACTGGTCATTTCGCTGGTCTGGATCTACTACGCCACCGTGGTGTTCTTCGTGGGTGCGCTGATGACAGCGGTGATCGACGAGCGCCTGCGCGCCCGCACCCATCTGGCCGCGGCCGGCATCGACACGGCCAACGTCGGCCCGCCGCCCGGCAGGGAGTAAACTAGGCGGATTGATCGTTCTGCCTCGCGTGGCCCCTCGGCCGCGCCCTGCCCTGTTGCCCATGGCCCGTATCCCCGACGCATTCATCGACGACCTGCTGGCCCGATCCGACATCGTCGAGGTGGTGGGCAGCCGCGTGCCGTTGAAGCGCCAGGGCAAGGAATACGCAGCGCGCTGCCCGTTCCATGACGAGCGCTCGGCCTCGTTCACGGTCTCGCCCACCAAGCAGTTCTATCACTGCTTCGGCTGCGGCGCGCACGGCACCGCCATCAGCTTCCTGATGAACTACGACCGCCTCGAATTCCTCGACGCGGTGGATGAACTGGCCAAGCGCGCCGGCATGGAAGTGCCGCGCAGCGAGAACCCGCGCAGCGCCCAGCAGCAGGACGACAGCCGCGAGCTGTACTCGGCGCTGGATGCGGCGGCCAAGTTCTTCCAGAAAAATCTGGAAAGCAGCGAAAAGGCCCGCAGCTACCTGGACGGCCGCGGCGTGGACGAGGAAAACCGCGCGCGCTTCCAGATCGGCTACGCGCCCGACGGCTACAGTGGCCTGCGCGATGCGCTGGGCAAGGACGAGCGGCGCATGAAGCTGCTCGACCGCGCCGGCCTGTTCTCCAAGAACGACCGCGGCCATGTCTACGACAAGTTCCGCGACCGGGTGATGTTCCCGATCTTCGACCGCCGCGGCCGCGTCATCGCTTTCGGCGGCCGCGTGTTCGAGAAGGACGACGGCCCCAAGTACCTCAATTCGCCGGAAACCGCGCTGTTCCACAAGGGCCGCGAACTGTACGGCCTGTGGCAGGTGCGCCAGGCCAACCAGAAGATCGAGAGGCTGATCGTGGTCGAGGGCTACATGGACGTGGTCTCGCTGTTCCAGTTCGGGGTCACCCAGGCGGTGGCCACACTGGGCACGGCCACCACGCCGGACCACGCCGAGCTGCTGTTCCGCAACGCGCCGGATGTGTTCTTCTGCTTCGACGGCGATGCCGCCGGCCGCCGTGCCGGCTGGAAGGCGCTGGAATCGGTACTGCCGCGCATGAAGGACGGCCGCCAGGCCTTCTTCCTGTTCCTGCCTGATGGCGAAGACCCGGACACCATCGTGCGCAAGGAAGGCGCAGAGGTCTTCAACGAGCGCCTGAAGCAGGCCACGCCGCTGTCGCAGTTCTTCTTCGACGAACTGACCCGCGAGATCAATCTTGGCACGCTGGACGGCAAGGCACGCCTGGCCGAGCGGGCCAAGCCGATGCTGGCGCAGATTCCCGATGGCGCCTTCGGCGATCTGATGAAGCAGCAGTTGGCACAGCTGACCGGCCTGGGGGGCAACTCCCAGGCCATGCGCGCGCCGTTGCCGCAGCGTCCGCCGGCACGTGCGATCCAGCCGGTGGCCAAGCGCAGCCTGGTGCGCGGTGCGATCGCCGTGCTGCTGCAGCAGCCCTCGCTGGCGATGACCCTGGGCGGCAAGCACCACTTCCAGGGCCTGCGCCTGCCGGGCGTGGAACTGCTGCTGGAGCTGCTGGGTCTGGTCGAACAGCGCCCGGATATCAGCACTGGCGCACTGCTGGAACATTTCGACGGCCGCGAAGAGCAGGCCTCGTTGCACACCTTGGCCGCGCAGACCCTGCCCGGCGACGATGCGATGTGGACCCAGGAACTGCACGACGCGGTGGCCCAGCTGGAAAAGCAACTGCTGGTGCAACGCCTGGAGGAGTTGTTGGCAAAACAGCGCCAGCAGGGTCTGGACGATACTGACAAGTACGAACTGCGCGAACTGCTGAAGGCCCGCGCCACCCTGCGCCTGTAGCGGCAGAACGCCCCCGGAGAGACCATGCTGCTGCGCCTGACCTGCCTGCTGTTGTTGTCGCTCTGCACGCCCCTGCACGCCCGAGCCGGGGACACCGCACTCAATGAAGTCCGCCCCGGCCTGTATGCGGGTGGCCAGCCCAGTGCCGCGCAGTTGCAGGCCTTGGCCACGCAGGGCGTGCGCACCGTCATCGACCTGCGCCAGCCCGGCGAGGACCGTGGTTTCAACGAAACCGCCCAGGCCGAGGCACTGGGCCTGCGCTATGTGCGGATCCCCGTGGCCGGTGCCGACGGTTTGGACGCGGCCAATGTGCGCGCCGTGCACCAGGCCCTGCAGCAGAGCCAGGGCCCGGTGCTGCTGCACTGCGCCTCGGGCAACCGTGCCGGCGCCGTACTCGGCCTGGTCAATGCGCGTTACGAACAGGCCAGCGCCGAACAGGCCCTGCAGCTGGGCCAGCGCGCCGGCCTGACCTCACTGGAAGCCGCCACCCGCCAGCGTCTGGCGGCACCGGCCACCTTGCCCTGAACCCCACGTACCAAGGAGCCTGCCCACCATGACCCGCTGGTGGTCGCGCCTGCGACCGGACAACTTCACCCTCGCCCTGCTGTGCACCGTGGCCTTGGCCTCGCTGCTGCCGATGAAGGGCGCCGCCGCCATCGTGCTGGACGATGTCACCACCGTGGCCATCGCCGCGCTGTTCTTCCTGCATGGCGCGCGCCTGCCGCGCGAATCGATCATCGGCGGCATGCTGCACTGGCGCCTGCACCTGACCATCCTCGCCTGCACCTTCATCCTGTTCCCGCTGCTCGGCCTGCTGTTCAAGCCGCTGTCGGGCTGGCTGCTGACGCCGGAGCTGTACCTGGGTGTGCTGTTCCTGTGCACCCTGCCTTCCACCGTGCAGTCGTCCATCGCCTTCACGTCGATGGCGCGCGGCAACGTGCCGGCAGCGGTGTGCAGTGCTTCGCTGTCGAGCATCCTCGGCGTGTTCCTCACCCCGCTGCTGCTGACCGCGCTGGCCGGCACGTCCGGCGGCGTGCACGACCCGCTGCATGCCATCGGCGGCATCATGCTGCAGCTGCTGGTGCCGTTCGTGGCCGGCCACCTGCTGCGGCCGTGGATTGCCGGCTGGGTGGAAAAGCAGCGTGCGCTGCTGCTCTACACCGACCAGGCCACCATTCTGCTGGTGGTGTATTCGGCGTTCGGCGAGGCCGTGACTGAAGGGCTGTGGAGCAAGACACCGCTGTTGTCGCTGCTGGCCGTGGCCGTGGTCGCTGCCGTGCTGTTGGGCATCGCGATGCCGCTCATCACGTTCCTGGCCCGCCGCCTGCACTTCAACCGCGAAGACGAGATCACCATCGTGTTCTGCGGCTCGAAGAAAAGCCTGGCCACCGGCGTGCCGATCGCCAAGGTGTTGTTCGCCGGTGGCAGCCTGGGCGCCATCGTGCTGCCGGTGATGATCTACCACCAGATCCAGCTGATCGTCTGCGGCGTGATCGCGCAGCGGTATGCGCGGCGCAAGTCCTGACCAGGCGCGCGGGTTGTTGCGGAGAGCCCCATCCACGCGTGGCGTGGATGACGCTTGCGCCGCCGCTAATCCACGATGGCCGCTGCGATGTCGTGCAGCACTCGGGCGTTGCGCTCCACGTCGCTGCCCGGCTCGCCCGTGACGGTCAGACTGTAGGTCTTGCTGTCTCCCGTCCAGGCAAGCTCAACCCGAGTACGGCCGACACTATCCACAACCTTCCCGAGGTTAGCGGGCTTGCCGTTCACCCTGGTGTTCTGCGCCTCCGCGATGACCTCGATCTGCATGCCCGCAGCGAGGAAGTTGTTCTCGCTGAACTCCACGATGCCGACACCCTCCAGCCGGTAGAAGCGGCTCAGGCCCGAGGACTTTGCACCGTCCAACGCACCACTCGGCTCCATGCCGATCAGCTCGGCTGGTCCGAGGAGAGTAGCGTCCAGCCTGCTAGGAGGCTGCGGCAGACGCTGGCGTAGTTCCGACGCAGAACGCTGAGTACGCGGCACGGCAGCCAGTATTTCGACCTGCGTTGGAATGTTCCCTTCGACAACCTGCACGACACTCATGGCTCGTTTGATATCAGCACGGAGCTGCTGCTTGACCTCTTCGGGGGCATCCATATCTGCCAATCGCACGATGCGGTAGCTGCCCACACCAGCGGTTGACCTTCCCGTGGTCGAGGTCTCATCCACTGCGGCTTGCATGGCAAGTTGGTGCAGCCAACTTCCTACCGGATCGGGAACTGGATCGGCCAGGGACGCTTGGGCTGGTATCGACATCGCCAGTGAGATTGCAACAAAGCAAAGACTCTTCATGATGCTCACCACTCCGAAAGTTGGCAGTCGACCGCGCTAGTGGGCTGCGTAAATACGCGTCCGCCCAGCACCCAAGTGTGATATCCGTAAACAACCATTCGTTCCGGATCTGTGCCATCACCTGCATAGAAGCGCCGAGAGTGAAGGCCATTGTTAGATGCACCGAAAGCATGCTTCGGCTTAATGTTCCCGAGCGGAACATGCCTGGTTACGGCCGATCCCTGGAAATTGCGAAACTGGGGGCGTTCGTAGGTGACGGATTCATTGATGAATCCAATGCAGTTTGCGCGGCTCAGAGCTTTTACCTCTGCTGCTGCAGTGTTAGTCAGGCAGGTAAGCGCGGCACACAAAACGATGTGCAGAGAAACATGACATCTCATTGATTGCTCCACTGATTTGCGAGTCATCTCGCAACATCTGTGTATCTGGCTTGGATCAATCGGTCTGGCGAATCAATTCGTATCTGTGACCCAACGCGCCCAAGAGGCTTACGTCGCGGTAAAGCCCTACAGCGTGGCGGCTTGGTCAACGGCCGCAATGCGGCGCACGCGAGCAGAAGCCGACACCGGGTGCAGTGGATCCCGCGGGAAATCATCCACGCATGGCGTGGATCTACCAGACCGCAGATGGCGTGAATCCGCAGTAGATCCACGCCATGCGTGGATGAGGTGTCTGCCGCTACGGGTCCACCAACGTGCCGACGCTCAGCGCCGGCATCCATAGCCAGAGATCGTACTGGCGCCCTGAATCGGTATCGACATGCGGCGCGCGCGCCGGCTGATCGCGTATCGGCAACGCCTTGCAGCGGTCCAGGCAGGCCCAGAAGTGGCCGCGCTGCGCTTCCAGCCGCACGCTGTAGATATCCAGATCCCGCAGCAGCGATGCCATCGGCTGTGCCTGCATTTCCGGCAGTGCACCTGCCGGCCGCTGCAGCGTGGCGTGCACGTTTCCGGTCAGCACCAGCATGCGTGTGCCCTCCGGCAGGCGGCGGTACAGCCGGCGCAGCTCGGCCGCCATGCGGTCATCGCGTATCTGGCTGCTGCCATCATTGCTGTTGACGTCAGAGCCAACCACGTCAATCACGTGGCCCTGTGCCTTCAGCGCGCGCAGGCTCTCAATCAACGTCAGCCGAGCATGGGCTCGGCTCTGCAGGGCAACGCCCGACTCGGCGTTCCAGTAGATCCACGCCATGGATGTCCGCGCGATCAGGTAGCCCTCACAACCAGGGCAGGATCCAATGGTCCACCAGCAGGAAGGCGAACAGCGCCATCAGGTACACGATGGAGTAGCGGAACATCTTCATCGAGAACAGTTCATCCGGCGGATCCAGCATGCGCCAGGCGTACCAGAGGAACACGGCATTGAGCACGATCGCCCCGCCCAGGTAGAACGGCCCGCTCATGCCCACCAGGTACGGCACCACGCACACCAGCGCCAGCACCACCGAATACACCATGATCTGCCTGCGCGTGTGCACCACGCCGTGGGTGACCGGCAGCATCGGGATCTTCGCCTTGGCGTAGTCCTCGCGGCGGAAGATCGCCAGCGCCCAGAAGTGCGGCGGCGTCCAGATGAAGATGATCAGCACCAGCAGCGACGAATACGCCCAGTCCGATGAACCCTGCATGCCGGTGATCG
>NZ_JBNNHG010000187.1:0-6063 GCF_050268705.1 Stenotrophomonas sp. NPDC077659
CAGGCTGCGCTGGCCGCCTGATCCCCCAACTGTCCAACTTTAGGGGGTCACTTCATGGATGGGTTTACGGCGTGTCCTGCAAGGCCACACCGCCCCGCCCAACCAGCAGACACCCCAGAGCCGGCTGTTGCCTTTGACGTTGCTCTGGCTTGAAGGCTTCTGCAGGTGCAGGGCGCAGCCCTGCCGACTCCCCCGCCGGGGTAAACTAACCGGATGGCTTCCCGTCCCGCGCACGAACTGCTCCAACGCGTCTTTGGTTACGACGATTTCCGTGGTCCCCAGCAGGACATCGTGGAGCATGTGGCTGCCGGCCATGACGCTCTGGTCCTGATGCCCACTGGCGGCGGCAAGTCGCTGTGCTACCAGGTCCCCGCCCTGCTGCGTGACGGTTGCGGCATCGTCATCTCCCCGCTCATCGCGCTCATGCAGGACCAGGTCGAAGCCCTGCGCCAGCTCGGCGTGCGCGCCGAATACCTTAACTCGACCCTGGATGGCGAAACTGCCGCCCGCGTCGAACGCGAGCTGCTGGCTGGCGAGCTGGACATGCTCTATGTCGCCCCCGAGCGCCTGCTCACCGGGCGCTTCCTGTCCCTGCTCTCGCGCAGCCACATTGCCCTGTTCGCCATCGACGAGGCGCACTGCGTGTCGCAGTGGGGCCACGATTTCCGCCCCGAATACCGCCAGCTGACCGTCCTGCACGAGCGCTGGCCGGATATTCCGCGCATCGCCCTCACCGCCACCGCCGATCCGCCCACCCAGCGCGAGATCGCCGAGCGCCTGGATCTGGCCGAAGCCCGCCACTTCGTCAGTTCGTTCGACCGCCCCAACATCCGCTACACCGTGGTGCAGAAGGACAACGCCCGCAAGCAGCTGACCGATTTCCTGCGCGGCCACCGCAGCGAGGCCGGCATCGTCTACTGCATGTCGCGGCGCAAGGTGGAGGAAACCGCCGAATTCCTCTGTGGCCAGGGCTTCAACGCCCTGCCCTACCACGCCGGCCTGCCGCCGGAAGTGCGCGCCAACAACCAGCGCCGCTTCCTGCGCGAGGACGGCATCGTCATGTGCGCCACCATCGCCTTCGGCATGGGCATCGACAAGCCGGACGTGCGCTTTGTGGCGCATACCGACCTGCCCAAATCGATGGAAGGCTACTACCAGGAAACCGGCCGCGCCGGCCGCGATGGCGAGGCCGCCGAGGCCTGGCTGTGCTACGGGTTGGGCGATGTGGTGCTGCTCAAGCAGATGATCGAGCAGTCCGAGGCCAGCGAAGAGCGCAAGCAGCTGGAGCGGTCCAAGCTGGACCATCTGCTGGGCTACTGCGAATCCATGCAGTGCCGTCGCCAGGTGCTGCTGGCCGGCTTCGGCGAAACCTATCCGCAGCCCTGCGGCAACTGCGACAACTGCCTGACCCCGCCCGCCGCCTGGGATGCCACCATCCCCGCGCAGAAGGCCCTGAGCTGTGTCTATCGCAGCGGCCAGCGTTTCGGTGTCGGTCACCTGATCGACATCCTGCGCGGCAGCGAGAACGAGAAGATCAAGCAGCAGGGCCATGACACGCTGAGCACCTACGCCATCGGCCGCGACCTGGATGCACGCACCTGGCGCAGCGTGTTCCGCCAGCTGGTGGCGGCCAGCATGCTGGAAGTGGACAGCGAGGGCCACGGCGGCCTGCGCCTGACCGACGCCAGCCGCGATGTGCTGACCGGGCGCCGCCAGATCAGCATGCGCCGCGATGCCGCCAGCAGCGCAGGCGGGCGAGAGCGCAGCGCTCAGCGCACCGGCCTGTCGGTGCTGCCGCAGGACCTGGCCCTGTTCAACGCCCTGCGCGGCCTGCGTGCCGAACTGGCGCGGGAGCAGAACGTGCCGGCATTCGTGATCTTCCACGACAGCACCCTGCGCAACATCGCCGAGCAGCGGCCCACCAGCCTGGACGAACTGGCCAGGGTGGGCGGCATCGGTGGCACCAAGCTGAGCCGCTACGGCCCGCGCCTGGTGGAGATCGTGCGCGAAGAAGGGTAGCGCCGGGCGTGGCCCGTCGCGAACCGTGCGCGGGTCCCCTGTAGAGCCGAGCCCACGCTCGGCTGCTTTGCGGCCAGATCGCGATGAGCCGAGCGTGGGCCCGGCTCTACATTGGAGTTGCTCCAACCTTGAACCTGCCGTTCAGCCACACGTGCATCACGCCCCGCTTGCCGCTAGATTGACGCCCATGTCCCTTGCCTCGACCCTGCTCCGCGTCGTGCTCATGCTCAGCCTGTTGCTCAACGGGCTGAACGCGGCCATGGCCAGCGGGCACGAACAGAGGGGCCAGATGGCGCATGCCATGGCCACCGCCGTGGCGGACGAGTCCGATTGCCACCACCACGCCGGCATGAAGGCCGCCCCTGCCCCACAGGCCGACGCCCCGGCCCACGACGCCCACTGCCAGATCAAGGACTGCGTGCGCAGCTGTGCCCAGCACCCGCTGCTGGCCGTGCAGCCGCACCCGTTCCTGGCCGGCCCGGCGCTGTCGCTGGCCCCGCAGCCGCTGCTCGGTGCTGGCCGCCCGGCACCGCCGCTGCCGCCCATCTCACGCCCTCCCATCGGCTGATTCCACGCGCACCGCTGCCGGCCTCGCGCCGGCGCCTTCCCGTGTCTGGAGTTACCCATGAATACCCGCATTCCCCCCGGTCCGGGCGGCCTGCCCATGCCATCGCGCCGTCTGTTCGTACAGGGCCTGGCCGCTGGCGGCGTGATCGCCGGCGCCACCGCAATCGGCGTACCGCAGCGCGCGCTTGCCGCCGCCAGTGCCACCCCGCGTCTGGCCGGCGCACCGGCGGTGCTCACCGATACCCGCATCGAGCTGGCCATCGGCGAGTCGCTGGCCAACTTCACCGGCCGCACCCGCCCGGCGATCACCGTCAACGGCTCCCTACCCGCGCCCATCCTGCGCTGGCGCGAAGGCCAGACCGTGGACCTGTTCGTGCGCAACACGCTGGATCGCCACCCCACCTCCATCCACTGGCACGGCATCCTGCTGCCGGCCAACATGGACGGCGTGCCCGGCCTCAGCTTCAACGGCATCGGTCCGGGCGAGACCTACCACTACCACTTCCAGCTGAAGCAGTCGGGCACGTACTGGTACCACAGCCATTCGATGTTCCAGGAACAGGCGGGGCTGTACGGCGCGCTCATCATCGACCCGGCCGAACCAGCGCCGTACCACCACGATCGCGAGCACGTGGTCCTGCTCTCGGACTGGACCGATCTGGATCCCGGTGCGCTGTTCCGGCGCATGAAGAAGCTCGCCGAGCACGACAACTACTACAAGCGCACCCTGCCCGACTTCGTGCGCGATGTGCGCCGCGAGGGCTGGTCGGCCGCCGTGGCCGACCGCGGCATGTGGGGCCGCATGCGGATGACGCCCACCGACATTTCCGATGTCAACGCCCATACCTACACCTATCTGATGAACGGCACCGCCCCGGCTGGCAATTGGACCGGGCTGTTCCGCAGTGGCGAGAAGGTGCTGCTGCGCTTCATCAACGGCGCTTCGATGACCTACTTCGACGTGCGCATTCCCGGTCTGAAGATGACCGTGGTCGCCGCTGACGGCCAGTACATCCATCCGGTCAGCATCGATGAGTTCCGCATCGCGCCGGCCGAGACATTTGATGTGCTGGTGGAACACACCGGCCAGGATGCCTTCACCATTTTCTGCCAGGACATGGGCCGTACCGGCTTCGCCGCTGGCACCCTGGCCGTGCGTCATGGCCTGCAGGCACCGGTGCCGCAGCGCGATCCTCGACCGCTGCTGACGATGAGTGACATGGGGCATGACATGGCCGGGCACAGTGACCATGACATGTCCGCAATGAAAAGCATGGAGGGCGGCTGCGGGGCCAGCATGGACCACAGCGCGCATGCCGCCGGTACCGCAGGCAAACCACCGAAGCACTCTGCCAGCGAGCTGGCCAGCCCGCTGGTGGACATGCGCAGCAGTGCCACCGAACCCAAGCTGGATGACCCCGGCATCGGCCTGCGCGACAACGGCCGCCAGGTGCTGACCTACGGCGCCATGCACAGTCTGTTCGAAGACCCCGATGGCCGCGAGCCCAGCCGCGAGATCGAACTGCACCTCACCGGGCACATGGAGAAATTTGCCTGGTCGTTCGACGGCGTTCCGTTCGCCAGCGCCGAGCCGCTGCGGCTGAACTACGGCGAGCGCATGCGTATCGTGCTGGTCAACGACACGATGATGCAGCACCCGATCCACCTGCACGGCGTGTGGAGCGACGTGGAAAACGCACAGGGCGGATTCCAGGTGCGCAAGCACACCGTGGACATGCCGCCGGGCACCCGCCGCAGCTACCGCGTACGCGCCGACGCGCTCGGCCGCTGGGCCTACCACTGCCACCTGCTGTACCACATGGAAGCGGGCATGATGCGCGAAGTGAGGATCGAAGAATGAGCCGTCTCCTCTCCCGCAGCCTGCTGGCCCTTGGCCTGGCCACTGGCCTGCCCGCGTTCGCGCAGGCGCAGGCGCAGGCGCACGACGATCATGCCGGCCATGACATGCCCGCGCCCGCAAAGACGCCGGTCGACCATTCGAAGATGGATCACTCGAAGATGGATCATTCGAGCATGGACCATTCAATGATGGACCACTCGCAGATGGATCATGCGGCCATGGGCCACGACATGCCTGCACCCAGCGAACCCCGAGAACCCATTCCTGTCCCCACCGACGCCGACCGCGCCGCCGCCTTCCCGTCCATCGACCATGGCGCGATGGAGCATGCCCCACAGATCAACAGCCTGCTGCTGATCGACCGCCTGGAACACTGGGACAGCAGCAACGGAAACGGCCAGGCCTGGGAGGCCACCGGCTGGATCGGCGGCGACATCAACCGCCTGTGGCTGCGCAGCGATGGCGAACGCACCGGCGGCCGTACCGGGTCGTCGTCGCTGGAAGCGCTGTATGGCCGCAGCGTATCGCCGTGGTGGGACGTGCTGGTGGGCGTGCGCCAGGATTTCCGCCCGGCCGACTCACGCACCTGGGCCGCCATCGGCATCCAGGGCCTGGCACCGTACAAATTTGAAAGCTCGGCCACGCTGTATCTGGGCTCGGGCGGCCAGATGCTGGCCAAGGCCGAAGTGGAGTACGAGGTGCTGCTGAGCAACCGGCTGATACTGCAGCCGCTGGTGGAAGCCACGCTGGCGGCCAAGGACGAACCGGCGTACGGCATCGGCCGCGGCCTGAACAAAGTCGAGACCGGTCTGCGCCTGCGCTACGAGTTCAACCGCCGCTTCGCGCCGTACATCGGCATCAGCCACGAACGCAGTTTCGGCGATGCGGCCGACGCGGCCGGTGACCACGCGCGCGATACGCGCTGGGTCGCCGGTGTGCGCCTGTGGTTCTGAGGCACGGCAAGGCCCCGGCACTCGCCGGGGCCCGCTACACTGCGCCGCGTCCCATCCCACACACCGCCATGCCCCTGCAGATCCGCCGCGCCACGCTGGCCGATGCCGAAGCGCTTTCGGCCATCGCCATTGCCACCTACACCGAAACCTGGGGCGACTCGTACCCGCCGCAGGAACTGGACGTGTTCCTGCAGGCGCACTACGGCAACGTGGCGCAGCACGAAGAACTGTCCGACCCTCGCAGCGCGGTCTGGCTGCTGCTGGATGGCGGGAATGTGGTCGGTTATCTGGCTGCCGGTGCCAATACCCTGCCGCACGCCAAAGCACGCGAGGGCGACATCGAACTGAAGCGACTGTACATCCTGGCCGCCCACCAGAACGGCGGGCACGGCACACGTCTGATGGACGCGTTCATCGCCTGGCTGGACCAGCCACAACGCCGCACCCTGTGGGTGGGCGTGTGGGAGGAGAATTTCGCCGCACAGCGCTTCTACGCGCGCTACGGCTGCGAGAAGGCCGGCGAGTACGACTTCATCGTCGGCAGTACCCACGACCGCGAGTTCATCCTGCGCCGGCGGTAGTGTCGAGCTTGCTCGACTGCACCTCGCCTGTAGATACCGTGTTGTCCTTGCCTAGGCAAGGACGACTTCAGGCTCAAACGGT
>NZ_JBNNHG010000188.1:0-6040 GCF_050268705.1 Stenotrophomonas sp. NPDC077659
TGGAGGTCTTGCAGGCCTCTTTGGCGACCTGCAGTTTGAAACGAACCTCATATCTTTTCATGTAACCCTCAGGGTTGGATCAGGTGTCCAACTCTTGGGGGTCACTTCATGGATGGGTTTACGGCGTCCCCGCAAACCCACAGCCCCCCGCCAACTCCCAGTACAACCCAGAGCCATGAACCACGCTGTTGCTGTTGCCTTTGCCTGCGCCCTGGCTTGAAACGGGTGCCGGGCAGCGCCCGGCCGGGTATCCTTCCTGTCTGATGTCCGACCTCGTCCATGCCAGCCGCGAAGCCCTCAGCGAAGGCGGCGCGCTCGCCTCGCACCTGGATGCCTTCGTCCCGCGTCCCGCACAGCTGCGCCTGACCGAGGCCATCGCCGATGCGCTGCAGCAGCGCGATCTGCTGCTGGCCGAGGCCGGCACCGGTACCGGCAAGACCTTCGCCTACCTGGTACCGGTGCTGCTGTCCGGGCTGCGCACCATCATTTCCACCGGCACCCGCGCACTGCAGGACCAGCTCTACCACCGCGATCTGCCGCGCGTGCGCCAGGCGCTGGGCGTGGGCCTGCGCAGCGCCCTGTTGAAAGGCCGGGCCAATTACCTGTGCCGCTACCGTCTGCAGCAGGCGCGTGGTGAACCGCGTTTTTCCAGCCCTGAGCAGGCCGCGCAGTTCCAGCGCATCCTTGCCTGGTCCGGTCGCTCGCAGTTTGGCGACATCGCCGAGCTGGATGGCCTGGCCGATGATTCGCCGCTGCTGCCGATGGTCACCTCCACCGTCGACAACTGCCTGGGGACCGATTGCCCGTTCTGGGATGACTGCTTCGTCGTGCAGGCGCGGCAACGCGCGCAGGCGGCCGACGTGGTGGTGGTCAACCACCATCTGCTGCTGGCCGATCTGGCGCTGAAACAGGAGGGTTTCGGTGAGCTGCTGCCCGGCGCGCAGGCCTTCGTCGTCGACGAGGCCCACCAGCTGCCCGAACTGGCCGCGCAGTTCTTCGGTGAAGGCTTCGGCATGCGCCCGTGGCAGGAACTGGGCCGGGATTGCCTGGCCGAGGCGCGTGGCGTCGGCGGTGCGCAGTCGGCGCTGCAGGAGCCGGTGGATCAGCTGCAGCAGGCGCTGCTGGCGCTGCGCCTGGCGATGGAGGGGCTGCCGTCGCGGGGTACACAGTGGCGCGCACTGGCGATGCCGCTGGTGCGCGACGGCTTCGATACGGCGATGAGCTGCCTGATGGCGCTGGAACAGGCGCTGCAGCCGCTGCGCGAAGCGGCCGCTGGCCTGGACGCCTGCCATGCCCGTGCACGCGAAGCGGTTTCGCGGCTGGCGCGTTGGCTGGGCGAGGACGAACCGACTCTGGATTTCGACACCGACCCGGCCGAGGCGGCCCGTGCTGCGGATGTGCTGTGGTATGAACTGACACCGCGCGGTTTCCGCTGCCAGCGCACGCCGATGGATGTGTCCGGGCCATTGCGCGAGCATCGCGAGCGCAGCCGCGCGGCCTGGATCTTCACCTCAGCCACGCTGACCGTGGGCGGCGGCTTTGAGCACCTCGCCACGCGCCTGGGCTTGGACGACCCGCACACACTGGTGCAGCCCAGCCCGTTCAACTGGCCCGAACAGGCGCTGTGCTACCTGCCCGAGGGCCTGCCCGATCCCGTTGCGCGCGGCTTCGGCACCGCGCTCATCCAGGCGCTGCGGCCGGTGCTGCAGGCGTCGCAGGGCAGGGCATTCCTGCTGTTCGCTTCGCACCGGGCGCTGCGCGAGGCCGCCGAGGCCCTGCGCGACGGGCCATGGCCGCTGTTCGTGCAGGGCGAGGCGCCGCGCGCCACCCTGCTGCAGCGTTTCCGCGATTCGGGCAACGGTGTCCTGCTGGGCTCGGCCAGTTTCCGCGAGGGGGTCGACGTGGTGGGCGAGGCGCTGAGCGTGGTGGTCATCGACAAGCTGCCGTTCGCTGCGCCGGACGACCCGGTGTATGAGGCGCGGCTTGAAGCGATCCGCAGCCAGGGCGGCAATCCGTTCCGCGACGAGCAGCTGCCGCAGGCGGTCATCGCCCTCAAGCAGGGCGTGGGCCGGTTGATCCGCAGCGAGACGGATCGTGGCGTGCTGGTGCTGTGCGACCCGCGCCTGCTCAACCGTGGCTATGGGAGAGTCTTCCTCGATTCGCTGCCGCCGTTCCGCCGCACCCGCGCCCTGGCCGATGTGCAGGCATTCTTTGCGCCACAATGGTCTCCCGTGGCCGAGGCCGAGGCCGCTGCGGTCATCGCGGCCCCCGCACTGGACCCGGAGCCGGCCCCCGGCGCCACGTTCCCCTTGTTCTGACCCGATGCGTCCTGATCCGATCCGATGAAACTGCTCGCCTTTGAAACCGCCACCGAAGCTTGTTCCGTTGCCCTGCATGTCGATGGGCAGGTGCTGGAGCGCTTTGAGATCGCGCCGCGCCGCCATGCTGAACTGAGCCTGCCGTGGGCGGAGGCGCTGCTGGCCGAGGCCGGCATCAGCCGCCGCCAGCTGGATGGCATCGCCCTCAGCCGCGGGCCGGGGGCGTTCACTGGCGTACGCCTGTCGATTGCCATCGCGCAGGGAATCGCGCTGGCGCTGGACCGGCCGCTGCTGCCGGTGTCGACGCTGCAGGTGCTGGCACTGCGCGCGCCGGACGAAGAAGACCAGATCCTGTCGGCAATCGATGCGCGGATGGGCGAATTGTACGTGGCGCGCTTCGAGCGCGTGGACGGCCTGCCAGTGGCCCGCGATGCCGAGCGCGTGTGCGCGCCGGCGGCGGTGGCGTTGCCGGAGGGGCTGCAGGCCTACGGCGTCGGTACGGGTTTCGGCGCGGCCGAGGGTGCGCTGGTGGCGCGGCTGGGCGCTGGGCTGCGTGGTTTCGATGCCACCGCGCTGCCGCGTGCATCGGACGTACTGGTGCTGGCGGTGCCGGCGTTTGCACGCGGCGAAGGCGTGGCGGCGGAGCGGGTCGAGCCGGCTTACCTGCGTGACAACGTGGCGCTGACTTTGGTCGAGCAGCAGGCCGCGCGCGAGGCGAAGGCGAAAGCCAACGGCTGAGCCCCTCGTGGCGGAGGCGGTGTGTGGATTCGTGGGGTTGGCCGGGCAGGTGGGCTGCGCAGGGGACGCTGCAAGTACGTCCATGTAAGCTCGGTCGCCGCATCCATGCGGCTCACGCCCCTGCGCAACCCACCTGCCCGGCCACGGACAGTTTCCGTGCGCGTCCGCCACGGAAAATCAAAAAAAGAAAAGTCAAAGTCAGAAGCCGATCGCTTCGCTCGCATCCACGCGTTGCGTGGATGTGTGTCGACCAAGGTCGACACCTACCAGAGGCAGAGATGCGCCGCGATCTGTCAGGGGTGGGGCGGTGTGGGCTTGCAGGACCGCAGGCGCCATGGATGGCGCCTACGAGCCCCCATGGACGGGTTTACGGCGTGTCCTGCAAGCCCACACCGCCCCGCCAGACCCACAGCCCAACCGCCGCTTTTGACGTGGAAGTTGACGTCCAGCGGGTCCCGGGCCGCAGGCCCGGGCAAAAAAACCTCACCGGTCGTCGCGCAGTTCGCCACCCGGCAGGAACACCCACGTGCGGGTCACCTGCAGGATATCCACGCCATCATCGGTCTTCGGCAACGCCGGGAACGGCTGCGCCAGCGCGATCACCCGCAGGGCCGCCTCATCCAGCAACGGCGTGCCGCTGGATTTCAGGATCCGGCTGCTTTCGACGCTGCCATCGCGGCGCACCCCCACGCTGATCACCACTTGGCCGCCCAGCCGGCGCTGCCGCGCTTCGTCCGGGTAGTTCAGGTTGCCCACCTGTTCGGCGCGGTCCACCCAGGCGCGCAGGTAGTTGGCGTAGGCGTACTCGCGGGTGCTGGCCGAGACGAACTTGCGGTTCGGGCGCTTGGCGTACTGCGCCGAGCGCAGGTGCACTTCGGCGGCCAGCCGCGCCATTTCCGCATCACGCTGCTCGCGTGCGGTCATCGGCGCGTCCGGGGTCGGTTCCAGCGGGGTGGGCTGGGCCTGCGCCTGCGCCACGCTGTCCTGGCCGTTGCGGCTGCTCACCACCCGCGCCTGCGGCGGCGGCACCGGCGCGGCCGACTGCTGTTGCTGCGGTACCGGGCTCACTCCGCTGCGGGCCTGCGGCACGATGCCGGTCTGGTTGTCGCGCGGGCGCTGCGCACGGTCATGCTCGCCGCCGCCGTCCTGGCTGGCCGCCGCCAGGAAATCGGCCTGCTTGGGCGTCAACGCCGTGCGGGTCTGGCTGAAGATCACTTCCAGCGTCGGTACCAGCGGTGCTTCGCCCTTCACGGCAAAGCCCACGCCCAGGATCAGCAGGGCGTGGACGATGACCGACAGGGCGAGGGTGGCCCCCAACCGCTGCGCTTCACGCGGCGGCGGCGCCAGCACGGCGGGTGCGGCGTCCATCAGCGCAGGCCGGCCTCGATGGCGTCGAACAGGGTGCCGGCAATGTTCAGGCCGTACTGCGCGTCCAGTTCGCGCACGCAGGTCGGGCTGGTCACGTTCACTTCGGTCAGGTAATCGCCGATCACGTCCAGGCCGACGAAACGCATGCCGCGGCGCTTCATTTCCGGGCCGACCTGGGCGGCGATCCAGCGGTCGCGCTCGCTCAGCGGGCGGCCTTCGCCGCGGCCACCGGCGGCCAGGTTGCCGCGGAACTCGTCACCCTGCGGGATGCGGGCCAGGCAGTAGTCCACCGGTTCGCCGTCGACCAGCAGGATGCGCTTGTCACCGGCGGTGATGTCGGGAATGAACTTCTGGGCCAGCGCCAGCCTGCGGCCGCCGTCGGTCAGAGTTTCCAGGATCACATTCAGATTCGGGTCGCCCTGGCCGCTGCGGAAGATCGAGCGGCCGCCCATGCCGTCCAGCGGCTTCAGCACGGCCTGCCCATGTTCCAGGGCAAAGGCCTTCAGGGCCTTGGCGTCGCGGCTGACCAGGGTCGGCGGGCAGCACTGCGGGAACAGCAGGGCGGCCAGCTTTTCGTTGTAGTCGCGCAGGCCCTGCGGGTTGTTGACCACGCAGGCGCCGGCCGCGGCAGCCACGTCCAGCACCTGGGTGTCATAGACGTATTCGGCATCAACCGGTGGGTCCTTGCGCATCAGCACGATCTGGCCGGGGCCGAACACCGTGCGGCTGAATGCGCCAAGCTCGTACCAGCCGGACGGGTCGTCACGGACCTGCAGGGGCGCGGTGCGGGCCACCGCCACGCCGCCTTCCAGGGCCAGGCCGCCGGGCTGCACGTAATGCAGGGCGTGGCCGCGGCGCTGGGCTTCCAGCAGCATGGCGAAGGTGGTGTCCTTGGCGATCTTGATGTGGGCGATGGGGTCCATCACCACGATGACGTTCAACGGCATGGGTGCACCTGTCAGGCAAGGCGTTGATGGTAGCGGCAACGCCCCCCGCGTGCCTGCCCATGGTGCTGCAACGCTGCGTCCGCCCGGCCGCCTGCGCAGTCATTGCCAAACCGGTCACGTTCAGTGAGCCGCTACCCCAAGCCCGGTGGACGTCGCTTGAAGCGGGCGCGGGAAGTGCGATATAGATACGCTTTCGCAGCGACCCCCAGCACAGAAGGGTCGCGCGCTTGGGGAAAGGCAATGACTGAAAACACGACTGCGGGCGGGGAACTCGCAGGACTCCGGGTGATGGTCATCGATGACTCGAAGACCATCCGCAGGACTGCGGAAACACTGCTCAAGCGCGAAGGCTGCGAGGTGGTGACCGCGACCGACGGCTTCGAGGCCCTGGCCAAGATCGCCGACCAGCAGCCACAGATCATCTTCGTGGACATCATGATGCCCCGTCTGGACGGGTATCAGACCTGCGCACTGATCAAGGGCAACCAGCTGTTCAAGGCGACCCCGGTGATCATGCTGTCCTCCAAGGACGGCCTGTTCGACAAGGCGCGCG
The DNA here is from genome assembly GCF_050268705.1 of Stenotrophomonas sp. NPDC077659. NCBI lineage: Bacteria > Pseudomonadati > Pseudomonadota > Gammaproteobacteria > Lysobacterales > Lysobacteraceae > Stenotrophomonas > Stenotrophomonas sp. NPDC077659. The sequence continues at coordinate 5,925 of NZ_JBNNHG010000188.1, forward strand.
GACGCATCGTCGGCTCGGAACAGTACCTGACCAAGCCTTTCACGCGTGAAGAACTGCTGGGCCCGCAGGCCCGCCCGGCGCGGGTGATCGAGCAGCACCGCACCCATTACGTGGTG
>NZ_JBNNHG010000189.1:0-5954 GCF_050268705.1 Stenotrophomonas sp. NPDC077659
ACCCACCACCATACAACAGTTGGCCGCTGCTGCTGGTTGCTGCTCGTGGTGGGCGCCGACCGTTGGACCCGCTGTACCCGTGGTTGCCGGCCAGCGGCCGGCACTACCCATTAATTGGGCGAGACCAGCTTCAAGCCGATCACCCCGGCCACGATCAGGCCAACGCAGGCCAGGCGGGCCGGCGAGGCGCTGTCGTTGAACAGGAAGATGCCCAGCACCGCCACGCCCATGGCGCCGATGCCGGTCCAGATGGCATAGGCCGTGCCCACCGGGATGGCCTTCATCGCCTGGCTCATCAGATACAGGCTGATCAGCGCCGACACGACGGTGGCGGCCGTGGGCAATGGCTTGCTGAAGCCCTCGGAGTACTTCATTCCGAGCGCGAAGCCGATCTCGAACAGGCCAGCCAGCAACAGGTAGATCCAGGGCATGGGGCTCCTCACCTTGTTGAAGAAAAACAAAACGGCCCGGGGTTTTCACACCGGGCCGTGGGTCGGTACATCGCCGTGGAACTGGATCGTGCGCGGGTAGCGCGTTCCACAGGGCGGGTCGTCCCGCCTGGGTGGCGATGCCTGCGGCATCGCACACGGGTCTTACTCGGACAGGTTGCGGCCGTGGAACAGCTCTTCGATCTCGCGCTTGAGCAGCGCTTCGATCTTCATGCGTTCCTTGAACGACAGGTTCTTGGCCTTTTCCTCGAACAGGTACTGGTCCAGGTCGAAGTCCTTCAGGTGCATCTTCGTGTGGAAGATGTTTTCCTGGTAGACATTGACGTCGAACATCTCGTAACGCGACTTGATGTTCTTGGCCAGGAAGTTCTGGATCGAGTTGATCTTGTGATCGATGTAGTGCTTCTTGCCCTTCACATCGCGGGTGAAGCCACGGACGCGGTAGTCCATGATCACGATGTCCGACTCAAGGCTTTCGATCAGGTAATTCAGGGCCTTCAGCGGCGAAATGACGCCACATGTGGCCACGTCGATGTCGGCACGGAACGTCGCGATACCTTCCTGCGGATGGGTTTCCGGGTAGGTGTGGACAGTGATGTGGCTCTTGTCCATGTGCGCGACCACGGCATCGGAGATCAGCTCCTTGCCGGCCTGCTTCTTGTCGATCACGGGCTCTTCGGAGATCAGGATCGTCACCGAGGCACCCTGCGGGTCGTAGTCCTGGCGGGCCACGTTCAGGATGTTCGCGCCGATGATCTCGGCAACATCGGTCAAGATTTGAGTCAGCCTGTCGGCGTTGTACTCTTCATCGATGTATTCAATGTAACGCTGACGCTCCTCTTCGGTGCGCGCGTAACACACGTCATAGATGTTGAAGCTCAGCGCCTTGGTGAGGTTGTTGAAACCCTGCAGCCTCAGGCGAGGCATCGGCTTGACCACGGCGGTCGATTCCTGTGTAAGAAGGGAAAGGGTGAATTATGGGGCAAAGTGCCCCCGGGGGGAACGTGAAGGGGTCACGACTCTGGCACACTATTTGCCCTTAACAGGTGCGCTGGTTAAGCTCCGCCATCGAACCCGTGAATCCGTTCATGCGCAGAGGGAGCGCCCCTATCGTGTCAACCGTGCGCCTAGCCAGCAGCCCATTGGCCTTGGACATCGCCACCATCGATCGCTTCCTGGCCCACAGCCACCGGCGGCGTTATCCCACCCGGACCGACGTTTTCCGCCCTGGAGACCCAGCGGGAACCCTGTACTACGTCATCAGCGGCTCGGTTTCGATCATGGCCGAGGAAGATGACGACCGCGAGCTGGTGCTGGGCTACTTCGGCGCCGGCGAGTTCGTCGGTGAGATGGGCCTGTTCGTGGAATCGGACCGCCGCGAGGTGATCCTGCGCACGCGCACCGCCTGTGAGCTGGCTGAAATCAGCTACGAGCGCCTGCACCAGCTGTTCCTGGGCCCCCTCTCGGCCGATGCCCCGCGCCTGCTGTACGCGCTGGGCCAGCAGATTTCCAAGCGCCTGCTCGATACCAGCCGCAAGGCCAGCCGCCTGGCGTTCCTGGACGTGACCGACCGCATCGTGCGCACTCTGCATGATCTGGCCCAGGAGCCGGAATCGATGAGCCACCCGCAAGGCAGCCAGCTGCGCGTCTCGCGCCAGGAACTGGCCCGCCTGGTCGGCTGTTCGCGTGAAATGGCCGGCCGCGTGCTGAAGAAGCTGCAGACCGACGGCCTGCTGCATGCCCGCGGCAAGACCGTGGTGCTGTACGGCACCCGTTGATTGCCGGGGGCAGCCCTGTAGAGCCGAGCCCAGGCTCGGCTGTTGTATGCGAACGGCAGCCGAGCATGGGCTCGGCTCTACACGGCTCCTGCGCAGCCCGTTCGGCTAGGCTCGGTGCATGGAACTGAGCAGCGAATTCTGGTGGTTCATCCTCATCGGCCTGGGCGCGCAGCTGGTCGATGGCGCGCTGGGCATGGCCTTCGGCCTTGTGTCCTCGTCGGTGATGCTGGCCATGGGCATCCCGCCGGCACAGGCCAGCGCGGCCATCCACACCGCCGAAGTGTTCACCACCGGCGCCTCGGGTGTGTCGCATCTGGTCGCCGGCAATGTCGATAAACGCCTGTTCTTCCGCCTCGCCATTCCCGGCGCGGTGGGCGGTGCGGTGGGCGCCTACGGACTGACCCAGCTGCCAGGCGAGGTCATACGTCCGCTCATCTACCTCTACCTGCTGGTGCTGGCCATCATCATCCTTGCGCGCGCAGCGGGGCGGCTGATGCCCAAGGGCGAGGTCAAGCGCGTGCCCGTGCTGGGCTTCGTGGCCGGCTTCCTCGATGCCAGCGGCGGCGGTGGCTGGGGCCCGGTGGCCACCTCCACCCTGCTCGCCCGTGGCGGCCAGGCACGCACCACCATCGGGACGGTGAACGCATCGGAGTTCGTGGTGACCCTGACGGTTTCAGCCACCTTCCTGATGTCGATGGGCCTGCATCATCTGCAGATCGTGGCTGGCCTGCTGATTGGCGGCATGATGGCTGCGCCGGTGGCGGCACTGCTGGTGAAGCGGCTGAAGGAGCGCTGGGTACTGGTCGCCGTGGGCGTACTGGTGCTGGGCATCAGCCTGTTCCAGATCGGGCATGCACTGACCGGGTACCTGGCGCGATAGTTGCCCCGCCGCCAGATCGGTAGCGCCGGGCCATGCCCGGCGGCTCTTCGCGAAAAGCAGTCGAGCATGGCTCGACTCTACAACAGACGGCGGTCAGGCCTTGTCGCCGCCGCGGTCCACGCAGCCCCAGTTGAGGATGCGGGTGCCGGCCGGAAGCACGCTGCGGAAGAACGCGATCCTGCCCGGCTTCGGGTTGACCACCACCGGGGCCTTGGCGGCCAGCAGCAGCGGCAGATCGGCGGTACTGTCGGAATAGGCAATGTCGATCTGCCCGTAGCCACGCTCGCGCAACATGCGCATCTTTTCTTCGTTGTGGCAATGGCGGGTCGGACCGACGCCGCCCAGGCGCGGGCCGACCTCGGTGCCGATCACCGGCACATCCTGGTGGGCCACGAAGCCCAGGATGGCGCGGGCCAGCTCCGGCGGTGCGCCAGTGGCAACCACCACGCGGTCGCCCTTGGCGCGGTGCGCGGCAAACACCTCCAGCGCCTGCGGCAGCAGCTTGGCGCGCATCTGCGCCTCGTTGCGCAGCACGTAGGCGTCGATGACCTTGTTGAAGTCACGCGCACGGTGCAGGCCGAAGCTGCCGATCCACACATAGACCGAAATGCCGGCACGGCGGGTCGGCAGCATCGCCACCATCGGCCCGGCGACCGGCGTGACCAGCAGCGCGGCCAGCATGCGCAGCGGGTTGCGCTTGATCAGCGAGGCGAACAGATGGGTACCCGAATCGCCGTCGTAGAGGGTGTGGTCGAAGTCGAAGACCACCAGCGGCGCATCCTCGCGCGGCGTTGGATAGTGCGTTGTCATGCCGCGAAGAATAGCTGACGCAGGCCTTCGCCCGGCTCTTCCACGCGCATGAAGGCCTCGCCGACCAGGAAGGCGTGGATGCCGGCGTCGCGCATCAGGGCCACATCCTGCGGGCCCAGAATGCCGCTTTCGGTCACCAGCAGGCGATCGCGCGGCACGGCTTTCTGCATGTCCAGGGTGGTCTGCAGCGAGACCTCGAAGGTGCGCAGGTTGCGGTTGTTGATGCCGATCATCGGCGCCGGCACCTGCAGCGCGCGCTCCAGTTCGTCGATGTCATGCACTTCCACCAGCACGTCCATGCCCAGCGACAGCGCCAGTTCGGACAAGGTAGCCAGCTGGGTATCGTCCAGCGCGGCGACGATCAGCAGGATGCAGTCCGCGCCCAGCACGCGCGCCTCGTACACCTGGTAGGCGTCGATGACGAAGTCCTTGCGCAGCACCGGCAGCGTGCAGGCCTCACGGGCCTGCTGCAGGTAGGCATCGGCGCCCTGGAAGAAATCGACGTCGGTCAGCACCGACAGGCAGCTGGCGCCGCCGAACTCGTAGCTGACGGCGATATCGGCAGGGCGGAAGTCCGGGCGGATGACGCCCTTGGACGGGCTGGCCTTCTTCACCTCGGCGATGACCGCCGGGTCGCCATTGGCCACGGCGGCCTGCAGGGCGCGCACGAAGCCACGGACCGGCGGGGCGCTGGCCAGGGCGGCCTGCAGCGCCTCCAGCGGGCGCTGGGCGCGGCGCTGGGCCACTTCTTCGGCCTTGCGGGCCAGGATCGTCTGCAGGATGTCGCTCATCGTCGTCGGTTCAATGCGGGGGCGGTGAGGATGGCCATTATCGGCCATCGGGTGGGTCAGGCTGAACCGCGCGCTCAGGCAACCAGCGCGCGGGTGGTATCGACGTACTGCTGCAGGCGCTGGCGGGCGCTGCCATCGGCGATGGCGGCACGGGCGCGGGCCAGGCCGTCGCCGATGTCGCTGGCCACGCCGGCCACGTACAGGGCTGCACCCGCATTCAGGGCCACGATGTCCAGCGCCGGGCCCGGCGTATTGTCCAGCACCGCACGCAGCATCTGGATGGACTGCTCCGGGCTGTCCACGCGCAGGTTGCGGCTGGCCGACATGGCGATGCCGAAGTCTTCGGGGTGGATCTCGTACTCGCGCACCTTGCCGTCGCGCAGCTCACCCACCAGGGTGCCGGCGCCCAGCGAGATCTCGTCCATGTTGTCGCGGCCCCAGACCACCATGGCACGCTCGGTGCCCAGCTCGCGCAGCACGCGCGCCTGGATGCCGACCAGATCGGGGTGGAACACACCCATCAGCACCGACGGCGCGCTGGCCGGGTTGGTCAGCGGGCCGAGGATGTTGAAGATGGTGCGCACGCCCATCTCGCGGCGGACCGGCGCGACGACCTTCATCGACGGATGGTGGATCGGCGCGAACATGAAGCCGATGCCGGTCTGCGCGATGGCCGCAGCCACCTGGGCCGGCTGCAGTTCAATCGCGGCGCCCAGCGCTTCGACCGCATCGGCACTGCCGGACTTGGACGACACGCTGCGGTTGCCGTGCTTGGCCACGCGTGCGCCGGCAGCAGCAGCGACGAACATCGCGCAGGTGGAGATGTTGAAGGTGTGCGAGCCATCGCCACCGGTACCGACGATGTCGACCAGGTGGGATGTATCGGCCACCTGCACGGGCCGGGCGAATTCACGCATCACGGTGGCCGCGGCGGCGATTTCGTCCACCGTTTCCTTCTTCACGCGCAGGCCGGTAAGGATGGCGGCGGTCATCACCGGCGAGACATCGCCGCGCATGATCTGCCGCATCAGGTCGACCATTTCGTCGAAGAAGATTTCGCGATGCTCGATGGTGCGATGCAGGGCTTCCTGGGGGGAGAAGCTCATCGGAGTGCTCCTTGGATCAGGCCGCCGGGCGCTGCAGGAAATTGCGCAGCAGGGCGTGGCCGTGTTCGGTGAGGATGGATTCGGGATCTGCCGAACTCTATCGCGGCGAATACCTGGCCGGCAGCGTGCTGCTGGCCGCG
>NZ_JBNNHG010000190.1:0-5934 GCF_050268705.1 Stenotrophomonas sp. NPDC077659
GATCATGGTGGCGCTGCTGGCCGGCGGCCACGTACTCATCGAAGGCGTGCCCGGGGCATCGCCAGCGAGATCGGCTTGCTCAGCCATTCGACGATGTTGAGGATCAGGTTGAACGGCATCATCCACTTGCCGAACGGCGCCGTCAGGAATTCCTTGATGAAGCCCAGCAGGCCCTTCGACTTCAGCGCGAAGAACAGCATCAGGAAGAACACGCTGAAGGCCATGCCCAGGGTGGCGTTGACGTCAGCGGTCGGCACCGGCTTCCAGTAGTGGATACCGGCCATTTCCAGCGGCTTGGCGATGAAATCGGCCGGAATCATCTTCAGCAGATTCATCAGCAGAATCCAGAAGAAGATGGTGATGGCGATCGGCGTGACCAGCTTGCTCTTGCCGTGGTAGGTGTCCTTGGCCTGGCGGTCAACGAACTCCAGGCAGATCTCGACGAAGGCCTGCCACTTGCCCGGCACGCCTGCGGTGGCCTTGCGGGTACCCAGCCAGAACGCGACCACGATCACCAGGCCCATCAGAACGGCGGTGAGGATGGTATCGACGTGGATGTGCCAGAACATCCCTTCGCCATTGCCGACCGGTGCGGTCAGGTTCTGCAGGTGATGCTGGATGTAGCTGGTAGGGGTTAGAGCCTCGCCCGCCATGTGTCCGGAACCTTAGTCAATTGAATTTTTGTCAACGCCTGGCCAGAGCCAGGACCTGGAACGTCAGGCCGACGAAGATACCGGCCAACAGCGCCAATGCAGGCAGCTTGAAGACCAGGAATCCTGCCAGCAGGACGCCGAAAACGACCGCCCACTTCGCCACGATCGCAATGATCAGGCGTGCCATGGCCGATCCTGCGGCCAGAGCTCCTCCCCCCAGGGCCATCCGTGCCGCCACCCAACCACCGGCCGAGACCGCGACACCGGAAAGCAGGGCGCCGAGGGCGTACTTCGGCCCTGCCAGCAGGAAGGCCAGAGCCAGGACAGCCACCGCGGCCAGCGGGTAGACCGCGGCGCGCAGCATCAGTCGCCGACCCGTTTCAACGGAGTTCAGCACAGGACGTCCCGCGTGGTTGCAAGTGAATGGCTGAGGCCGCTACAGCATGGATGCCTCATCGAGCCGCCAAATTATAGCAATGGGACAATTTGCGAGACAACCGCTGCCTGTTCATCCCGGGAACCGCAAGTTGCCGAATCGGCAGGATTTTTACCTATCAGCAGGAGGACAATCGCGTCCGCGCCATGTTGCAGCGCAACGCATTGAACTTTGGTCGCAGGCCGCGGAACTTTCCCGCGTGCGCCCTGTCCTATCTGTCGACCTGCCTGCAGCAACCTCGTCGACGCTTCGCCCCGCAGGTCCAGGATGGCCCCGTAGTCCGCTCCGGGGCCATCTTCTTTGCAGCGCCGTGACGGCGCTGAATCGTCCACACGACGTGGACCATACGTTCACGTAGGGTGGACGAGCCCGTCCGGCACAGTGGTCTTCATTCCCGATTAACCACTGCAAGGACCCTGCAATGCGCCCTGTACCCACCCTGCTCGCTCTCTCGCTGCTCGCCGCCGGCGCATCGTTCGCCGATGCTGCCCACGCCGCTGAAGGCGATCCGCGCTTCACGCTGCGCCTGGGTGCGATGAATATCGAAAATGACAACACCATCCGCGGCAACACCAACATTGCCGGCCAGGACGTCAACGTCAGCGAAGATTTCAAGATGGGCGGCAAGGAGTGGGAACCGCGCGTCGACGGCGTATTCCGCTTCAGCGACCGCCAACGCCTGATCTTCGACTACTTCAAGTGGGACAAGGATCGCCGCGAGACGCTGGATGACGGCATCGCCTTCGGCCAGATCAATGTGCCGGAAGGCAGCTTCGTCAAGGCTGAACTGAAGTACCAGGTCGCCAGCCTGGTGTACGACTACTCGGTGGTGGACACCGACAAGTTCGACATGGGCCTGCAGCTGGGCGCCGAATGGGCCAAGGTCAGCGCCAAGGGCTTTGCCGACCTGGGCAACGTCTACAATGGGCGCTTCCTGGACGAAAGCGAGAGTGGCGTGGCCCCGGTGGTTGGCGCCCGCCTGAGCTTCACCCCTGCCGACCGCTGGCTGATCAACATCCAGGGCCAGTACCTGAACACCAAGTGGGGCAGCTTTGATGATTACGACGGTGACCTGAGCCGCGCCAACGCCATCGTCGAATACCGCTTCACCGAGACCTTTGGTGTGTTCGCTGGCTATGACTGGTTCAAGCTGGACGTTGACCAGAAGGGCAGCGATGGCGTGGTTGGCCTGAAGCAGGAGTTCAAGGGCCCGATCGCCGGCATCAGCCTGACCTTCTGATCAAGCGTCACCTACCTGCCCAACGCGGCGCCCGGGCAAGGGGCGCCGCGTTTTTCCGTTGTTCTTCCGCTGCCCCGATCAGCGCTGCGCGTCCTGCACCAACCAGCCGACCGTCTCAAGGAACAGATCGAAGCTGAGGATGCCCACGGCCATCGTGGAGAACACCGTGGCGCCCCCGGCATCCTTGAGGGTGACGTTCTGTGTCCACGCGCCGACATCCACGTCGCGCAGGGCGGCCGTGGGCACACTGCGGCCCTCCACCTGCAGACACTCCCTGCTGATCGTGAGGGGCCGGGTGCGCACATCGAGGAACCGGCCAGACACCCGCTTCTTCCACACTTCCCCCGTAGGAACGTAGTTGAAGGTGACAGCCTCGCCGGCCTGCAGGGCCGCGATCACGACGGGCAGCCGGTCCCGTACATGCAGTTCGCGCACGAGCTGCTGGAATTCATAGAAGCGCTTGAGGCTGTCGTTGGCCCAACGGAACGCATCCGCGTTGTTACGGCGGTAGGCGAGATTGCTCATCAATCCAGTAAGAGCCGTCTGCCCCGAGCTGAAGAGGTAGAGATCCTCCATCCCGGCAAATGCCACATAGCTGCGCTGCGAGCCAACGACCTGCACCAGACCATGCTCATATACCTCATGACGGGCCGCACGCAGTCGCCGCTGCCACGGCACCACGGCGAAAAAGCCGCAGGCGATCGCCACGAGCAGTGCAACGGCCCCGAGTATGGCGGACTGCGCATCGGCAGGTGCCTTGTTCCTGACGGAAAACAGAAATACCGCGAGCAGCAGTGTCGAAACGCCAGAGACCATCAGGAAGTAGATGAACCCCTGGCCGTAGCGATAGCTACTGATCAGCTTGCCGGTGGACGAAGCAGCGGGACGTTCCATTGCAGAAATAGCTCCATATGAAGGGTAACGGGAACAGGACAGGCATGGTTTCGTGATCCCTGCCGACGGCCGTCGTCTTCCGAGCCGCGAACACGCCGGGCATCCACGGCACGCGGGACGTCAGATGACGTTGATGGGCGGCGTACGCGACGCATTCTCTCGCCTGCAGCGCGCTTATGCACGACGCACTGCGATCTGAACAGTCGCCCAGCACCAATGACGCATTCCGCACCAACACGCAAATGGCGCACAGCGCTTCCGCAATCACGTCTGGTGCGACACGCCCTTGGAAGCACGGCCGGGCACAACAGCCTCCAACAAAAAACCCGCCTTGCGCCGGGTTTTCTGTTTCGCCGGGCGATCCCGGCAGGCATGGTCTGGCACTACTTTTTCTTCGGCATGTACAGATCGGTGATCGTGCCGTCGTAGATTTCCGAGGCCATCGCCACCGATTCGCTCAGCGTCGGGTGGGCGTGGATGGTGTGGCCGATGTCTTCGGCTTCGGCACCCATCTCGATGGCCAGGCCGATCTCGGCCAGCAGGTCACCGGCGTGCACGCCGACGATCGCACCACCGATGATGCGGTGGGTTTCTTCGTCGAAGATCAGCTTGGTGAAGCCTTCGGTACGGCCGATGCCGATCGCGCGGCCGCTGGCAGCCCACGGGAACTTGGCCACGCCGACCTTCAGGCCCTTGGCCTTGGCTTCGGTCTCGGTGACGCCCACCCAGGCGATTTCCGGGTTGGTGTAGGCCACCGACGGAATCACGCGGGCGACCCATTCCTTCTTGTGGCCGGCAGCCACTTCGGCGGCCAGCTTGCCTTCGTGCGTGGCCTTGTGGGCCAGCATCGGGTTACCGACGATGTCACCGATGGCGAAGATGTGCGGCACGTTGGTGCGCATCTGCCGGTCAACCGGAATGAAGCCACGCTCGGTGACCTGCACGCCGGCCTTCTCGGCGTCGATCTTCCTGCCGTTCGGCGAGCGGCCCACGGCCACCAGCACGCGGTCGAAGGTGCCCTGCGTCAGGGCCGGCGCCTGGCCTTCCTCGGCGGCTTCGAAGGTGACGGTGATGCCCTTGGCATCGGCGGTGACGCCGGAGGCCTTGGTCTTCAGGTGGACTTCGATGCCCTGCTTCTTCAGGCGGTCGGCCAGCGGCTTGACCAGGTCCTTGTCGGCACCCGGCATCAACTGGTCCATGAACTCGACGACGGTGACCTTGCTGCCCAGCGCGCCATACACGGTGGCCATTTCCAGGCCGATGATGCCGCCGCCGACGACCAGCAGCGAGCCCGGCACTTCGGCCAGCTCCAGCGCGTCGGTGGAATCCATCACGCGCTTGTCGTCCCACGGGAAGTTCGGCAGCTTCACCGCCTGCGAACCGGCGGCGATGATGCACTTCTGGAAGCGCAGCAGCTGGGTGCTGCCGTCAGCTGCGGTGATTTCCAGTTCGTTGGCCGACACAAACCTGCCGACGCCCTGCACGCTGCGGACCTTGCGCTGCTTGGCCATGCCGGCCAGGCCCTTGGTCAGCTGGTTGACCACCTTTTCCTTGTACTGGCGCAGCTTGTCCAGGGTGATGGTCGGCTTGCCGAACTCAACGCCGAAATCACCCGCATGGGCCACTTCGTCGATGACCGCTGCCGCGTGCAGAAGCGCCTTGGACGGGATGCAGCCCACGTTGAGGCAGACGCCACCGAGGCTGGCGTAGCGTTCGACCAGCACGGTGTCCAGGCCGACGTCGGCGGCGCGGAAGGCGGCGGTGTAGCCGCCCGGGCCCGAGCCCAGCACGACCATCTCGCATTCGATGTCAGCCGGCTTGCCGCTGGACAGCGCCGGCTTCGGTGCCGCCGGCTCGGCCGGGGCGCGGTGCGACGGGGTCACCGGCGGCTTGCTGGCTGGGGCGGCGGCCGCCGGGGCCGGGGCGGCGGCGGCGGCGGTGCCTTCAGCATCCAGCACCACGACCACGGCACCTTCGGAAAGCGTGTCGCCCAGCTTGACCTTGATTTCCTTGACCACACCGGCGGCCGAGGACGGCACTTCCAGGGTGGCCTTGTCCGATTCCAGGGTCACCAGGCCCTGGTCCTTCTTCACCGTGTCGCCGACGGCGACCAACACTTCGATCACCGGCACATCGCTGTAATCGCCGATGTCGGGAACCTTGACTTCAATCGTGGCCATGGTGGTTTTCCTCGTGCCCGGCCGGCGTGGCCGGCGGGCTGTCACTGCATCTGTTCACGCGGCCGCGCCAAGGGGCAGCGGCCGCACGGTGGGGGCGAAGCGGTGCCTTACAGCAGCACGCGGCGCATATCGGCCAGTACCTGCGACAGGTACGTGGTGAAGCGTGCGGCCAGGGCGCCATCGATGACGCGATGGTCGTAGCTCAGCGACAGCGGCAGCATCAGCTTCGGCGCGAATTCCTTGCCATTCCAGACCGGCTGGATGGCCGACTTGGAGACGCCGAGGATGGCCACTTCCGGTGCATTGACGATCGGAGTGAACGCGGTGCCGCCGATGCCGCCCAGCGAGCTGATCGAGAAACAGCCGCCGCTCATGTCGGCCGGGCCCAGCTTGCCATCGCGCGCCTTCCTGGCCAGTTCGCCGGTCTCCTGCGCGATCTGCACCACGCCCTTCTTGTCCACGTCGCGGATCACCGGACGTGCTGGCCAATGGCGTACCCATTCCGCCCGATATCGATCCGGACCTGAATCT
>NZ_JBNNHG010000191.1:0-5902 GCF_050268705.1 Stenotrophomonas sp. NPDC077659
ACCGTTTGAGCCTGAAGTCGTCCTTGCCTAGGCAAGGACAACACGGTATCTACAACGGCAGAGGCAACCGCCGTCGAGCAAGTTCGACGCTACACAACCGGTGCCAGCGGTACCGAGAAACTGCGCTTCAACGTGCCCAGCGCCACCGAGGTGCGGAAGCGCTCGATGTTGTCATCGCCACCAAACAGCCGCTCGGTAATCGCCTCGTACTCTTCCATCGAGGCCGCAGAAAGCAGCAGCAGGAAATCACCGTCGCCGGTGATCGAATAGCACTGCTGCACGGCCGGGTCGTCCTGCACGCGGCGTCGGAACGGGGCCACCTTGTCGCGCTGTTCGCTGACCACACGCACCTCGACGATGATGGTCAGTGGTCGCCCGACCTTCGCGGCGTCGACCACGGCCACATTGGCGGCGATCACGCCGTTTTCCTGCAGGCGCTTGATGCGCCGCTGCACGGCAGGCGTGGACAGATGCACGGCCTCGGCGATCTGCCGCTGTGGCAGGGCATTGTCCTGCTGCAGCACGTCGAGGATGGCGCGGTCAAAGCTGTCCAGCACGGGGACGGTGGCCATGGTGAGCAGAAATTGCACGGACGGGCTGTCAATTGAGCCAAGTGCTCGCTGCCGGCGCAATAGACTGGGCGCATGCAGACTTCCCGATTCGCGCCCCTGTTGCCGGCGCTCGCCGTGCTTGGTTCGGTGACCGCGCTGGCAATCGGCACCTCCTATGCCAAACACCTGTTCCCGCTGGTGGGGGCGCAGGGCACCAGTGCTCTGCGCGTGGGATTTTCCGCGCTGTTGCTGCTGCTGTTCTGGCGGCCCTGGCGCTGGAAGACCCGCCGCGTGGACGCGATGACCATCCTGCGCTACGGGCTGACCCTGGGCCTGATGAACCTGCTGTTCTACATGGCCATCCGCACCATTCCCTTTGGCATCGCCGTGGCCATCGAGTTCACCGGTCCGCTGACAGTGGCGATGCTGTCCTCGCGGCGGCCAATCGATTTCCTCTGGGTGGGCTGCGCGCTGGTGGGGTTGTTGCTGCTGCTGCCGCTGGGCGGCGGGCCGGCGCTGGACCCGGCCGGCGTGCTCTATGCGATGGGTGCGGCAGCGTGCTGGGGCCTGTACATCGTGTTCGGCAAGCGCGCCGGTCACCTGCATGCCGGGCATACGGTCTCGCTGGGGTTGCTGGCCGCTTCGCTGGTGGTGGTGCCGGTGGGCGTGGCCCATGCGGGGATGGCGCTGCTGAAGCCGGAGATCCTGCTGGCGGTGAAGGCGCACTACGTGCTGCTGAACATCGAAGCCGACCAGGCCGTTCTGAGCGAACTGACTGAAAGCTTCCGCTTCAACGACGCCGTGCTGCGCAACCTGGTCATCAAGCGTGACGAGGCTGACACCGAGCAGTCGCTGATCATGAAGAGCAAGGACGAGAAGGGTGACAAGCCGGAGCGCGGTGAGCGCCGTCGTCGTGACGACGAAGAAGGCGAGTCCACCACCACCGCTGACAACGAAGCCGGCGACGACGCCGCTTCCGCCGCCTAAGGAGCCTTCCCATGTCCAAGTTCTTCCGTCGCCGCAAGTTCTGCAAGTTCACGGCTGAAGGTGTGAAGGAGATCGACTACAAGGATCTCAACACCCTGCGCCAGTACCTGACCGAGAACGGCAAGATCGTGCCGAGCCGCGTCACCGGTACCAAGTCGAAGTACCAGCGTCAGCTGGCGACCGCCGTCAAGCGCGCTCGCTTCCTGGCCCTGATCCCGTACACCGACAACCACGACGTCTGATGCCCGGCGGGGGCGGCCCGGTGCCGCCCCCGCTGTGCCAGCTATTCGGACAGCCTTTGTTGCGGGGCATGGCCTCGCTAACGAATAACTTATCTGGAGCAATACCATGCAGCTGATCCTCCTGCAGAAAGTCACCAACCTCGGCAACCTGGGCGACCTGGTCGACGTGAAGCCGGGCTACGGCCGTAACTTCCTCGTGCCGCAGGGCAAGGCCGTTCCGGCCACCGAGAGCAACAAGGCCGAGTTCGAAGCCAAGCGCGCCGAATACGAAGCCAAGGCCCAGGCCATCCACGCCGACGCTGATGCCCGCAAGGCCAAGCTGGAAGGCGCGAGCGTGACCATCGCCGCCAACGCTTCGACCGAAGGCAAGCTGTACGGCTCGGTCGGCGCCCGCGAAATCGCCGATGCCTTCACCGCTGCCGGCCTGCCGCTGAGCAAGAGCGAAGTCATCCTGGGCGAAGGCGCCTTCCGCAACATCGGTGAGTACGACGTCCTGGTGCACCTGCACGCCGACGTCGAAACCACCGTCAAGGTTGTGGTAGAAGCCGAAAAGGCCTGATCCCACGCCGAAAGGCCTGGTGTCACCAGAACGGGCGCCCGCGAGGGTGCCCGTTTTGTTTTTGTGGGCCCGCCGGTGCTGCGGCCGGGCCGGGTCATGTTCCACGCCCCTCGCAGCCCCTGTCTCGTAGAACACGGCCACATCGGTATACTCAGGGCGTCACGCCCGTTCCACGGCCAGCGATCCGAGCAGGATCAATGACTTGGAGGGTAAGCAGGCCGCTCGGCGGCCCCAGTCCGGAACCTCTATGCGTCTTTCCACGATCAAGCTGTCCGGCTTCAAGTCGTTCGTCGATCCGACCACCCTGCACCTGCCGACCAACAAGACCGGCGTGGTGGGGCCCAATGGCTGCGGCAAGTCGAACATCATCGACGCCGTGCGCTGGGTCATGGGCGAAAGCTCGGCCAGCCGCCTGCGTGGCGACTCGTTGACCGACGTGATCTTCTCCGGTTCCAACGCCCGCAAGCCGGTGTCACAGGCGACCGTCGAGCTGATCTTCGATAATTCGGACCACACGATTTCCGGCGAGTACGCCTCGTTCAACGAAATCTCGGTCAAGCGCACGGTCAGCCGTGACGGCAGCAGCAACTATTATCTCCACGGCACCAAGTGCCGCCGCCGCGACATCACCGATCTGTTCCTTGGCACCGGCCTTGGCCCGCGCAGTTACTCGATCATCGAGCAGGGCATGATCAGCCAGATCATCGAGGCGCGGCCGGAAGACCTGCGCGTGTACCTGGAAGAAGCCGCGGGCATTTCCAAGTACAAGGAGCGCCGCAAGGAAACCGAAACCCGCATCCGCCACACCCGTGAGAACCTGGACCGCCTGGGCGACCTGCGCGACGAGATCAGCAAGCAGCTCGAACACCTCAAGCGCCAGGCGCGGCAGGCCGAGCAGTACCAGGCGCTGCAGGAAGAGCGCCGGGTCAAGGATGCCGAGTGGAAGACCCTGGAATTCCGTGGGCTGGACGGCCGTCTGTCCAAGCTGCGCGAAGGGCTGTCGCAGGAAGAAACCAAGCTGCAGCAGCTGATTGCCGACCAGCGTGAAGCCGAAGCCCGCATTGAAACCTCGCGCGTGCGCCGCGAAGAGGCGGCCGATGCGCTGAACACCGCGCAGGCCGCGGTCTACCAGGTCGGCAGTACGCTGGCGCGCGTGGAACAGCAGATCCAGCACCAACGCGAACTGTCGCAGCGCCTGCACAAGGCGCGCGACGAAACCCGGCAGGCGTTGTCCGAACTTGGCCAGCACATCAGCGGCGACGAAGCCAAGCTGGGCGTGCTGCGCGACGCCGTCGACGACGCCACCCCGCAGCTGGAAGCGCTGCAGGAAGAGAACGAAATCAAGCAGGAGAGCCTGCGCGAGGCCGAGGACCGGCTGGCCAGCTGGCAGCAGCGCTGGGAACAGCACACCTCGCAGAGCTCGGAAGCGTCGCGTGCCGGCGATGTCGAACGCACCCGCGTGGACTACCTGGACAAGCAGATCCTCGACGCTGACCGCCGCCGCGAAGCGCTGGCCGCCGAGCGAGCCGGGCTGGACGTGGACGCGCTGGAAGAAGCCTTCGAGCAGCTGTTCCAGCAGCACGAAACGCAGAAGACCGCGCTGGATGAACTCGGCGAAGACGTTGAACGCCGAAAGCAGGGCGTGACTGCCGTGCAGGAACAGCAGCGCGCCGGCCAGAATGAACTGGCCGAGCTGCGCAAGCAGGCCAATGGCCTGCGCGGCCGCCTGGCCTCGCTGGAAACTCTTCAGCAGGCCGCACTCGGCCAGGAGCAGGGCGCCGCCGTAGCGTGGCTGAAGACCCATGGGCTGGACTCGGCCGCGCGCGTGGGCGAACGCCTGGACGTTGATGCCGGCTGGGAAAACGCCGTGGAAAGCGCGCTCGGCCAGCTGATTGAAGGCGTGCTGGTCGATGATCCGGTGCGCCTGGTCGACGCACTGGCCGAGCTCGGCGACGGCCGCATTGCGCTGGTGGCCGACGACGTCGGCGAGCTGAAGGTAGCGCCGACCTCGCTGGCTGCACGCGTGCGTGGTCCGGCCGCCATCCGCCGCCTGCTGGCGCACCTGCACGGTGCCAGGGATCTGGCCGAGGCCAAGGCGCTGCAGGCCGGCCTGCCCGAAGGCGACTCCATCATCACCCAGGGCGGCGAACGCCTGGGCCAGGGCTGGCTGCGCGTGTCGCGCTCCGGCGCGGCGCAACAGGGTGCACTGCTGCGCGAACGCGAGATCAACGAACTGCGCGAGCAGATTGAACAGCTGCAGGACCGGGAGGCCGCGCTGGAAGAGCAGCTGGCCGACTTCCGTGACCAGCTGCTGGCGGCGGAGCAGCAGCGCGAGGACGCGCAGCGTACGCTGTACCAGGCCCATCGCGCGGTGTCCGAACTGGCCGGCCAGCTGCAGGGCCAGCAGGGCAAGGTGGAAGCGGCGCGCACCCGCATTGATCGCATCGAAGGCGAGCTGGCGCAACTGCTGGAAACGCTGGACGTCAATCGCGAACAGGCGCGCGAAGCGCGTTCGCGGCTGGAGAATGCGGTCAGCAGCATGGGTGATCTGGAATCAACCCGGCAGGGTCTGGAAAGCGAACGTCGCCAGCTGACCGAGGCACGTGACCTGGCCCGCGAAGCCGCACGTGCCGTGCGCGAGCGCGCGCATTCGCTGGCCCTGACCCTGGAATCGCAGCGTGCCCAGGTGGCATCGCTGAGCCAGGCGCTGGAGCGCATGAGCACCCAGCGCGGGCAGCTCGATTCGCGCCTGGGCGAACTGCATTCGCAGCTGGACGAGGGCGATTCGCCGGTCGAATCCCTGCAGGCCGAACACCAGAACGCGCTGGAAGATCGCGTGCGTGCCGACCGCGTGCTGACCGAAGCGCGCACGCTGCTCGATGGCATCGACGCTGAACTGCGCAACTACGAGCAGACCCGCCACCAGCGTGACGAACAGGCGCTGGCCCAGCGCGAGCGCATTTCCCAGCGCAAGCTCGACCAGCAGGCGCTGGTGCTCAGTGCCGAGACCCTGCAAGGGGCGGTGGAAAAGGCCGGCTTCGTCCTGCAGGACGTGCTGAACGCACTGCCTGATGATGCCCGCCTGGGTGACTGGGAACAGGCCGTGCACCAGATCGATGGGCGCATGCGTCGGCTGGAGCCGGTCAACCTGGCCGCGATCCATGAGTATGGCGAAGCCTCGCAGCGTTCGGACTATCTGGACGCCCAGCACACCGACCTGACCACGGCGCTGGAAACCCTGGAAGACGCCATCCGCAAGATCGACCGCGAAACCCGTGGCCGCTTCAAGGACACCTTCGACCGCGTCAACGCGGGCGTGCAGGCGCTGTACCCGCGCCTGTTCGGCGGCGGCCATGCCTATCTGGAACTGACCGGCGAAGACCTGCTCGATACCGGCGTGACCATCATGGCGCGCCCGCCGGGCAAGCGCGTGTCCAGCATCTCGCTGCTGTCCGGTGGCGAGAAGGCGATGACCGCGGTGGCGCTGGTGTTCGCCATCTTCCAGCTCAACCAGCCGCGGTGGCCTGGCGGTGAACGTCATCGAGTGCTGAGGGCCGCGCGGT
>NZ_JBNNHG010000192.1:0-5785 GCF_050268705.1 Stenotrophomonas sp. NPDC077659
AGATCGACGGCCTGCAGGTCGATTATCGCGATCTTGACGCCAATCCGGTACCTCACGCCTGATGCTCGAGCTGTACCGCGACATCTACTCCGGTCGCCTGGACAACCTGCAGATGTTCCTGTTGAAGGAATTCTTCGAGATCCTGGAAAAGGCCATCGACCGGTGCCGCGAAGCCGGCGTGGTGGCGTACCAGATCGTGTTGAAGAACAGCTGACGGACGCCGCCGCATGTTGACCCTTGTCCTGGTGGTGATCCTGGCCGCGCTCGTTTTCGAGTTCATCAACGGCTTCCACGACACTGCCAATTCCATTGCCACCGTAGTGGCAACCAAGGTGCTCTCGCCCGGCTGGGCGGTGATGCTGGCCGCTGGCATGAACCTGATCGGCGCGCTTACCGGCACTGCGGTCGCGCTCACCATCGCTTCGGGCCTGCTCAACACCAACGTGGTGGACGTCACCCCGCAGGTCATCCTGTGCGCGCTGCTGGGCGGCATCATCTGGAACCTGATCACCTGGTGGAAGGGCCTGCCGTCCTCCTCCTCGCACGCGCTGATCGGGGGCCTGTGCGGCGCCGGCCTGGCCGCGGCCCACAACAACTGGGACGCATTGATCTGGTCCGAGCGCCTGGGCAGCTGGGCACAGAACAAGGGCCTGCTGTGGAAGGTGTTCGTGCCGATGATCACCTCGCCGATCGCCGGTTTCCTGCTCGGCATCGTGGTGATGGTCCTGCTGTGGGCGATGATCGCCGGCCTGGCGAAGATCGGTGGCGCCATCGGCCGCCTGGCCCGCCCGCGCATCGTCAACGCGTTCTTCGGCAAGGCCCAGATCGCCTCGGCGGCCTACATGGGCTTCGCCCACGGCCATAACGACGCGCAGAAGACCATGGGCATCATCGCCATGACCCTGATCGGCGCCGAAGCCACCGGAGCGTTGAATGACCTGCCGTCCTGGCTGGCCTTCATGCACCCGGACGCGCACGCCGGTGACGGCATCGCGATGTGGATCGTGCTGACCTGTGCGGTGGTGATGGCGGCTGGTACCGCCTCTGGCGGCTGGAAGATCATCAAGACCCTGGGCCACAAGATGGTCAAGCTGCACCCGATCCACGGCTTCGCTGCGGAGACCAGCTCGGCCACCATCCTGACCCTGGCTGCCCACTTCGGCATGCCGGTCTCGACCACCCACAGCATCTCCACCGCGATCATGGGCGTCGGCTTCGCCAAGAACCCGCATTCGCTGAAGTTCGGTGTGATCGAACGCATCGTCTGGGCCTGGATCCTGACCATTCCCGCCGCTGGCGGCTGTGCGTACCTGATCCTCAAGCTGTTTGAAGTGTTCGGCTGGACCTGATGCCAGTGCATCCGGGGTCAGAGCCCTTTCCCTGCGGGAAAGGGCTCTGACCCCAGCCCACGAAAAAGCCCGCCGGATTCCGGCGGGCTTTTTTGTGGGCGAAACAATTCTTCTGCACCCATCGTGTCGACCAAGGTCGACATCTACCAGAGCAGAACCAAGGTCAGAGCCCGTGCCGACCAACGGTCGGCACCCACCAACGGCGCCCGGAAACTGTCAGTGGTGGGGTGGGCAGGCGGGGGCGTAGAGCGCCATGGATTGCGCTCTACGCGGCACGCAGGAGCAGTTTTTGCCGTCCCCCGCCTGCCCACCCCACCACGCCAACCCACGGAATCCCAGCTTATGCAGTTGCGGTTGCAGTGCAGTTGATCAAGCGGGTGCCGGGCCGCAGGCCCGGCCACCACCACCACCCCTCAGTTACGCTGGAACAGCGCCTGCACATCCCTTCGGAATGCCGCTTGGCTGTCCGCCCGGCTGTAGAACATGTGCCCGCCCGGATAGCTGCGCACCTGCACGCGGTCCGGATCGCTGCCCATCGCCGGCATCTGGTCCACTGTCAGGATCGACCCCATGAACGGGCACGACAGGTCGTTCCAGCCATGCACGATCAGCACCTGCAGGTGCGGGTCGATGGCCACCGCCTGGCGCAGCTGGGTCACCGCGCCCTGGCGCAGTTCGCCACCACGGTCCCACAGCCGGTTCACGTCGTAGTTCAGCGCCTGGTAGCGCGCATCGACCTTCCAGCCGACCACGCGGGTCACGAAGTCGACCATCGCCGTGGTCGTCGGGGCGATGATGCTGTCCAGCAGCGGGTCGTTGGCGCGTTGTTCGGGATCGTTCGGGAACGGATCGAACGCGGTCACGTTGGAATCGTAGCGGCTGCCCAGCGTGCCCTTGTCGCGGAACACTTCACGCAGGTAAGCCTGGGTCTCAAGACGGCCACCGGCGCGGCGCACGAACTGCGGGTCCAGCCCGGTCAGTTCGGTCACTCGGCGCAGCATCGCCTCGGTCGCCTGCGGATCGCTGCGGCCCTTCATCAGCGCGGTGGCGTAGTCGCCGCGGGTGTATTCGACCACCTCGCGCATGGCCGCATCGGTCAGCTTGCCCTGGCGTTCCAGGTGTGCTGCTGCGATGGACGGCAGCGTCTGCATCCACGCCATCGGCGAGACGTCGGCGTTGTCTTCCAGGGTCGGGCTGAGGTACGGCGACACCAGCACCAGGCCGTTCATCGCCACGCCCAGGCGGGTCTGCAGGTAGTGGGTGATGCGCGGGCCGCGGTAGCCGCCGTAGCTTTCACCGGTCAGGTACTTGCGTGCACCCATGCGCTGGTTGCGCAGCAGCCAGTCGTAGATCGAGCGCGACAGGTACTCGATGTCGGCGCTGGGGTTGTACAGCTGCTTCTTGGCCTCGTCGTCGCCGATGCGTGCGCGGCTGAAGCCGGTGCCGACCGGGTCGATGAACACCAGATCGGTGAAGTCCAGCCAGGTGCCGGGGTTGTCGTGCAACGTGGCGGGCGCCGAGGCGCTGTCGCCTTCCGAACCGAAGGTGACCACCTTGGGGCCGATCGCGCCCATGTTGAGGTAGACCGACGATGCACCCGGGCCACCGTTGAGCGCGAACGTCACCGGCCGGTCCTTGCCCGGCATCGTGTAGGCGGTGAACACCACATCGGCGATCACCTTGCCCTTGTCATCGCGCACCGGCAGGGTGCCGACGGTGGCGGTGTAATCGAGGGTGCGGCCGGCCAGGCGGATGCTCTGGCGGGCCGAGGCATCGGCCGGCAGCGCAGGCGCTTCGGCGGTGTCGCCCTTGGTGTCCGGCTTGGTTTCAGCGGCCGACGCGGTGAACGCGCAGGTGGGAGCGACGAGCAGGCCGACGCAGAGCGCGGCGATGTGCAGCAGGGACTTCATGGCACCAGAGCGGCAGCGGAAGAAGCCCCTGATGCTAGGCTCCCGCCGCGCGGACCGTATGTGTCCAAAGGCATGGCGGCGGGCATGCGGCCATTGCGGCCAGAGTGGGTCAAGCGGGCAGGGCGCTGCGCGTTGTGTCGTCGGCCAGCAGGCCGTACACCGCCGAATCGGACAGCTCACCCTGGATGCGCCAGCGCTGCCGGAGCACGCCTTCCAGGTGAAAGCCGAGGCGGTCGAGGACGCGCGCCGAGGGGCGGTTGCGTGGGTCGATCTCCGCTTCCACCCGGTGCAGTCCGAGGGTGTCGAACAGGTAGGAGACCACCTGCTGCAGTGCTTCGTGCATATAACCCTGGCCCTGTTTCGCAGGCGCCAGCAGGTAGCCGATCTCGGCGCGTGCGGCATCGCGGTCCAGCGCAAACACTACGCAGATACCCAGCAGCGGGCCGTCCAGCGTTTCGCGCACGGCCAGTTTGAGCTGGGTGCCGGTGGTATGCGCGGCGAGGTCGTCGTCGATCTGCGCACGGGCCTCGGTGGGCCGCGTCCATGCCGGGTGGTTCCAGAAACGCATCACGCCCGGGTCCGATTGCAGCGCGAACAGCGCGGCGGCGTCGTCACGGCGGATGGGACTCAACACCAGGCGTGCGCTGTGCAGCGGCAATCCCGGGAACAGCAGCGAATGGCTGGCCAATACGAGGGTCCAGGCAGAGAGACGCGCATTATGACGCCGCTGGGTTTGCCGATGGGGGCGTGATGACTGTAGAGCCGAGCCTATGCTCGGCTGCCCGGCACGGCGCGAAACGCAGCCGAGCGTGGGCTCGGCTCTACAGGAGGGCTGCGAGCGTCAGGCTTCCAGCGAAGCCAGGTCGCCCTTGCTCTCCAGCCAGCCCTTGCGATCAGATGCGCGCTTCTTGGCCAGCAGCATGTCCATCAGCGAACGGGTCTGCTCGCCGTCATCCACCGTCAGCTGAACCAGGCGGCGCGTGTCGGGGTGGATGGTCGATTCGCGCAGCTGCGGCGGATTCATTTCGCCCAGGCCCTTGAAGCGGGTGACGTTGACCGCGCCCTTGATCTTCTCGCGTTCGATCTTGTCCAGGATCGAGCGCTTCTCTTCCTCATCCAGGGCGTAGAACACCTGCTTGCCCACGTCGATGCGGAACAGCGGCGGCAACGCCACGAACACATGGCCGGCATCGACCAGCGCCGGGAAGTGCTTGAGGAACAGTGCGGTCAACAGGGTGGCGATGTGCAGGCCGTCCGAGTCCGCGTCAGCGAGGATGACGATCTTGCCGTAGCGCAGCCCGGCGATGTCTTCCTTGCCCGGGTCGCAGCCGATGGCCACCGCCAGGTTGTGCACTTCCTCCGAGGCCAGCACGCTGTTGGACGACACTTCCCAGGTGTTGAGGATCTTGCCGCGCAGCGGCAGGATGGCCTGGAAATCCTTGTCGCGGGCCTGCTTGGCGCTGCCGCCTGCCGAGTCGCCTTCCACCAGGAACAGTTCGGTGCGCGACAGGTCCTGGCTGATGCAGTCGGCCAGCTTGCCCGGCAGGGCAGGGCCCTGGGTGACTTTCTTGCGGACAACCAGCTTTTCGGTCTTCAGGCGCGCACTGGCGCGTTCGATGGCGATCTGCGCGATCTTCTCGCCCAGTTCCACGTTCTGGTTCAGCAGCAGGCTGAAGGCATCGTGGGCGGCGCCTTCGACGAAGCCAGCAGCCTGGCGCGAGGACAGGCGTTCCTTGGTCTGGCCGCTGAACTGCGGGTCGGTCATCTTCAGCGACAGCACGAACGACACGCGGTCCCACACATCTTCCGGGGCCAGTTTGACGCCGCGCGGCAGCAGGTTGCGGAAGTCGCAGAACTCGCGCAGCGCCTCGGTCAGGCCGGTACGCAGGCCGTTGACATGGGTGCCGTGCTGGGCGGTGGGAATCAGGTTGACGTAGCTTTCCTGGACCAGTTCACCTTCCGGCAGCCAGGCCACGGCCCAGTCAACGACCTCGATGTCCTTCTTCAGGTTGCCCACGAACAGGTCGGCCGGCAGCGATTCACGCTCGCCCAGTTCCAGCTTCAGGTAATCGCGCAGGCCGTCTTCGTAGTACCAGGTATCGACTTCGCCGGTGGCTTCGTCGGTCAGCTTCACGGTCAGGCCCGGGCACAGCACGGCTTTGGCGCGCAGCAGGTGCTTGAGCGCGCGCACGGCGAACCTGGGCGTATCGAAGTACTTCGGGTCCGGCCAGAAGCGCACGCGGGTACCGGTGTTCTTCTTGCCGACGCTGCCGACCACTTCCAGCGGGGTGGCGCGGTCGCCGTTCCGGAAGGTGATGCGGTGCTCGGCACCTTCGCGCTTGATGTGCACTTCCACCAGGGTCGACAGCGCGTTGACCACGCTGACGCCGACGCCGTGCAGGCCGCCGGAGAAGGTGTAGTTGTTGTTGCTGAACTTGCCGCCGGCATGCAGGCGGGTCAGGATCAGTTCGTGCCGACGCCGCCCTTGCCCGAGCCCACCGCGATCACGTTGCGGATGCGCGCATG
>NZ_JBNNHG010000193.1:0-4734 GCF_050268705.1 Stenotrophomonas sp. NPDC077659
CCAGCTGATCCTGGACGGCGAAGACTTCGAGGTCCGCGACGCCAAGAGCGGCGACGACCTGACCCGCTCGGTGCTGCTGCAGATCATCGCCGACCAGGAACAGGATGGTGAGCCGATGCTGTCCACCCAGCTGCTGAGCCAGCTGATCCGTTTCTATGGCGATTCGCTGCAGGGCTTCATGGGCAACTACCTGGAGCGCAGCATGCAGGTCTTCCTGGACCAGCAGCAGCAGTTCCGCCAGCAGATGGGCAACCTGCTGGGCCAGACCCCGTGGGCGATGATGAACCAGCTGACCGAGCGCAATCTGGAGCTGTGGCAGGAATTCCAGCGCAACATGGGCGCCGGCTTCGGCGGCCCGCGCCCAGGCGGCACAGGTACCGGCACCGGCAACAAGCCCAACGAACCCGGTACGGGCACCGGCACCGGCACCGGCGGCAAGACCCGGCGCTGAACCACCCGGCCAGCCTGATACGAAAACGGCGCGCCCTCTGGCGCGCCGTTTTGTTTTGGATTGCGGAAACCCGATCCCCATGCCGACCGGTGAATCTGGGCGGTGGATTCAACTGGGGGATTCAACGACGGATTCGGCCGGTGGATTCAACCAGGGGATTCGATCGATGGATTCGACCGGTGAATATGACCGGTAGAGTCGACCGTTGGTCGACTATCGCGCGCAGCGCGGGGATTTCCGCCACCTGTTCGAAGAGCAGTCGACCAACGGTCGACTCTACCAAGGCACACAGGCATTTCCGCGATCCGGCGGTATCCCCCCGCCGTCATCGTTTCAGCCTGCACCCCGTGCAGACACGCTCGACCTTGTAACCCTTGGCCTTCAGCTTTTCCACCACGCCATCGTTGCCCAGCAGGTGCAGGCCACCGACCACCACCAAGGTGCCACCCTGCCCGTCCCGCAGGTATGGCAGCAGCTTGGGCACCCAGGCATCGTTGCGCGCGGTGTTGATGCGCTGGTAGAGCTGCGGGTACTGCCGGCGCATTTCCACGGCCATCTTGTTCCACAGCAGGCGGTCATCGCCACGGCGCCAAGCGTCGTGCAGCATCATCGACTGCTCATCCCCCTTCTCGGCCTGGTCCAGCGCTTCGCCCATCATCTGCCGCTGCTCCTGCAGGCTCATGCCATCGAGCAGGTTGATCTGGCTCTGCATGTCCTCCAGCCCAGCGGTCTGCTTGCCCGCCTCCTTCGCCAGCTTCATGAAGTGTCGGTCCAGGCCGAGGTTGGCGTCCAGCCCCATCTCCTGCATCTGCCCGATGGTGATGTTGAGCGCGACGAACCAGCTCTTCATGCCCTGCAACTGCGCCAAGGGCAGCTGGTGCTGCGTGGCATAGGCCTGCAGCTTCTGCCAGGTGGCGTCATCCAGGTCACGCTTCAGTTCGCTGCCATCGCGGCGGATGGCGGCCTGCACCATCTGGCTGGCCGCCTGGGGCGACTCCATTTCCTCCGGGGAGACTTCAAACAGTACGCGCTTGGACACTGCAAAGGCCTGCTCGACGTCGGCCGACAAGGGGTAATCGGTGGGCTTGAGCAGATGGAACGATCCCAGCAGATAGACCCGTGCATCGCCGGGTCCGGTCACCTTCCACAGCAGCGGCACCGGTGGCTTGGCGGCGGGCGCTTCCGTCGGCACCCCATGTGCGGCCGCCAGCGGTGCCACCGCACAGGCCAGCAGCAGTACGGCGCTGCGCAACAACGATGTGATCGACATGATCAGCCTTCTCCTTCAGGCAGGTGGTACGCCTTCTCGCCCGCGTCCACGCGCAGGTCCAGCCGGTTTTCCGGTGGCGCCAGCGGGCACGTCGCATAGGGCGTGAACGCACAGGGTGGGTTGTAAGCGTGGTTGAAATCGATGCGCACACTGCCATCGGCGGCCGGGGCATCGGTGTCCAGATAGCGCCCGGCCGGGTAGCTGCCGTGGCCACTGGTGCGGTCGGCGAAGACCAGGAACAAGGGTTGGCCCGGCGCACCGATGGCTTCCAGGCGCCAGCGGCGGCCGTCGCGCTCGAACTCGACCGCGCCAGCGTTGGGCATTTCGGTGGTCAAGCCAGTGATGTCGATGATCGGCAGGGTCTTGCCGGCCGGGTGGGGGATGAAGTGTGCCTGCACCTGCCAGTCAGCGCCGCCGGGCCAGTACTGGATACCGGCAAAATCCCGGCGTGCAGCGGCATCGGCATGCTTGACCCGCAGCGCGTCACGCGGGCCGCGGCGGATGATGCTCAGCTGGCCCTTTCCGCCATCGAAGGCCAGCAGGGTGGGATCGGGGTCCTTGTCGGTGTTCACGTGTACGCGGCCGCGCACCGGTTGTCCAGCAAGGCTGACATCCACGCCAGCTTCCGGGCTGAACCACCATTGGTCGCCTTCGCGCCGCAGCAGGCCCAGCTTGGCCGGCCCTACGGTCAGGCGGATGCCGCTGCTGGCGCCACTGCCGATGAAATGCGATCTGTACTGCAGCCAGTGCAGGCCGACCAGCGCGGTCCAGCCGTCAGGCCGGGTCAGGTCTTCATAGCGCTGCACCCGCCACTGCTGCTGCTCCGCCGCAAATGCCGGATCTTCCTGCGCCGCTGCCACCGGTGACGGTGGCGGACTGCAGGCAGCCAGCAGAACGGCGACCAGCAGGCCGCCCACTCCCCGATGACGCATGGATGCTCCCCTCAACGGTGCGCGCCTCAGCGGCCGCGCAGGAACCAGCGGTCGATCTCCGCCAGCGAAAAACGGGCCCAGGTGGGCCGGCCATGGTTGCACTGGCCCGAACGCTCGGTGATTTCCATGTCGCGCAGCAGCGCATTCATTTCCGGCACCGTCAGGCGTCGGTTGGCACGCACTGCACCATGGCAGGCCATGGTCGACAGCAGCTCGTCGCGCGCACTGGCGATGCGCCGGCTCTGGCCATGCTCGCGCAGGTCGGTCAGCACGTCGCGCAGCAGGCCTTCCGGCTCGGCGTTGGCCAGCAGCGCGGGAATGCTGCGCACGTGCAGCGCGCCGGGGCCGGCACGGGTGACCTCGAAACCGAGCGCGGCCAGCGTGTCCGCTTCGGTCTCGGCGGTGTCGGCCTCGCGCTCGCCCACGGCCAGGGTGATCGGCACCAGCAGCGGCTGCGACTGCAGGCCGATGCCATCGTGGGCATTCTTCAGGCGTTCGTAGCCGATGCGCTCATGGGCGGCATGCATGTCGACCACGATCAGGCCTTCGGCGTTCTCGGCCAGGATGTAGATGCCGTGCAACTGGGCAATGGCATAGCCCAGTGGCGGCACGCCGGCAACGGCGCTGGTCACCGGCAGGCCGTTTTCACTCGGCATCGGCGGCAGCGCGCTGCTGCGCTCGCCAGCAGCGGGGGCCGCATACAGGGCGGCGTAGGCGGCAGGCGCATCGGCCACCTGCAGGCCCAGCGGCTGCTGCGGGCGCCAGCCGGAGAAGCCTCCCCCACCGCCCCCCGAACCGGGTGCCGCGCCGCGCACCAGGCCGAAGCCCGACGCCCCGGCGCTGGATGGCATCGGCACGCCGTCCGCTCCCGCAGGATGGACCGGACCGGCACCGATGTCCTGCGCGGACACACCGGCGCGGGTGTCGGCCAGCGCGTCTTTCAACGTGCGGTAGACGAAATCATGGACCAGGCGCGAATCGCGGAAGCGCACTTCGTGCTTGGCCGGGTGCACGTTGACGTCAACGCGGGTCGGGTCCAGCTCCAGGAACAGCACGTAGGCCGGCTGGCGACCGTGGTACAGCACGTCGCCGTACGCCATCTTCACCGCATGGGCGACGCTGCGGTCGCGCACCGAACGGCCATTGACGTACAGGTACTGCTGGTCGGCGCTGGCGCGTGAGTAATGCGGCTGCGCGATCCAGCCATGCAGGCGCAGGCCGGCGCCGGTGTGGTCCACGCGCACCGCCTGGTTGGCGAAGTCCTCGCCAAGGGTCTCGGCCAGGCGCGCATCGGAATACAGGTCACCGGGCTTGTAGCGGCGCGAGGGCTTGCCGTTGTGCGAGACGCGCAGTTCGACATCCGGGCGGGCCAGCGCCAGCGAACGCAGCCACTCTTCGATGTGGCCCATTTCCGTGCGCTCGGCGCGCAGGAACTTGCGCCGCGCCGGCACGTTGTAGAACAGTTCGCGCACTTCCACCGTGGTGCCTGGCGCATGCGCGCGCGGGGTCACTTCGCCGATCTTGCCGCCTTCGATCTGCAGTGCCGAGCCGTGCTCGTCATGCGCGCGGCGCGAGGCCAGGGTGAAGCGGCTGACCGAGGCGATGGAGGGCAATGCTTCGCCGCGGAAGCCGAGTGTCGCCACCGATTCGAGGTCGTCGAGGTCGGCGATCTTGCTGGTGGCGTGGCGCGAGACCGCCAGCGGCAGCTGTTCGGGGGCGATGCCGCTGCCGTTGTCGCGGATGCGGATGAGCCGCACGCCGCCCTCCTCCAGATCGATGTCGACACGGCTGGCGCCGGCATCGATGGCGTTCTCGACCAGCTCCTTGACCACCGACGCAGGCCGTTCGACCACTTCACCAGCGGCAATCTGGTTGATCAGGATTTCCGGCAACGGCCGGATCGGGCGCGGATGAGCATCGGACTTCATGCCGCGATGATAGCGGAGCGGCGGCCTTCGGCGGCCATCCCACGTTGCGCACGGTAGAGTCGACCGTTGGTCGACTGCGCGGTACCGAGAACATAAACCCCGTGCTGCGCGCGGTAGAGTCGACCGTTGGTCGACTGCGCGGTACCGGAAACA
>NZ_JBNNHG010000193.1:4832-5770 GCF_050268705.1 Stenotrophomonas sp. NPDC077659
CATAAACCCCGTGCTGCGCGCGGTAGAGTCGACCGTTGGTCGACTGCGCGGTACCGGAAACATGAACCCCGCGCCGCGCGCGGTAGAGTCGACCGTTGGTCGACTGCGCGGTACCGGAAACATGAACCCCGCGCCGCGCGCGTAGTCGACCAACGGTCGACTCTACCGGCAGGGGTTATTTGCTGCCGCCGGCCATTGTGGCGGCGGCATCGATCTCGGCCTGGGTGCAGGCCGCGTGTCGACTTCGCGGCGCCGGAAACATGAACCGCGCGCCACGCGCGCAGTCGACCACCGGTCGACTCTACTTGCTGCCGCCGGCCATCGTGGCGGCGGCGTCGATCTCGGCCTGGGCACGGGCCGCGTACAGCGTCCCCGGCGGCGGCTGCCGGCTGAAGAAGGTGTGCACGCCATCCAGCACCGCGCCCGCCACCTTGCGCTGGTAGGCCGGGTCGGTCAGGCGGCGCTCTTCATCCGGGTTGGAGATGAAGGCGGTCTCCACCAGCATCGCCGGCATGTCCGAGGTGCGCAGCACGGCGAAATTGGCGCGTTCCAGGTTCGGCTTGTGATTGTTGCCGATCCGCTTCAAGCCACCCAGCACATGCCCGGCGGCGTCTTCGGAGGCCTTCATGTAACCGCTCTGGGCCAGATCCAGCAGCACGTTGGCCAGCGTGCCCTCGGTCTGCTGCAGGCGCACGCCACCCACCAGGTCGGCCGCGTTTTCCTTGTCCGCCAGCCAGCGCGCACGCTGCGAGGAGGCACCCTTGGTGG
This sequence comes from Stenotrophomonas sp. NPDC077659, assembly GCF_050268705.1. Taxonomy (NCBI): domain Bacteria; kingdom Pseudomonadati; phylum Pseudomonadota; class Gammaproteobacteria; order Lysobacterales; family Lysobacteraceae; genus Stenotrophomonas; species Stenotrophomonas sp. NPDC077659. The sequence continues at coordinate 5,601 of NZ_JBNNHG010000193.1, forward strand.
ACAGCACGTACACCGACGAACCCGTGGCCGAGCGGTTCTCGGCGGCATCGGCGTGGATCGAAATGAAGATATCGGCCTTGTTCGCACGCGCCTTCTGCGCACGCATCGGCAGCGGGATGAACACGTCGCTGTCGCGGGTCAGATAGGCCTTCAGGCCCGGCGTGGCGTTG
>NZ_JBNNHG010000194.1:0-5738 GCF_050268705.1 Stenotrophomonas sp. NPDC077659
GAAGATGTTCACCCGCTCGGTGGAGATTCCAGGCAAGGAGCGCTACACCGGCTGGTTCACGCAACACATCGAAGAACGCGTCGACGAATTCCTTGGCTTCACGCTTGTTCAGACCGACTTCGTCAAACAGCTTTTCCGCCATCTCCGCCTTGGTCAATGCCATTGCCTGCTACCCCTGAGTGCTTCCCGCTCAGCCGCGGATCCGGGCGTGGTGTTCACGCTCGATCGCAGTGACCGCCTCGGCCACCACCGCTTCCACGTCGCGGTCCGTCAGAGTGCGCGACTTGTCCTGCAAAATCAAGCCCATAGCGAGACTCTTGAAGCCCGGGTCGACGCCCTGGCCGACGTAGCGGTCGAACAGGTTCAGCTCGCGCAGCAGCGGGCCTGCGGTCTGGCGGATGGTGGCGGCCAGGTCGCTCCAGGCCACCTGTTCAGGCACCAGGAAGGCCAGGTCGCGGCGCACGGCCGGGAAGCGCGACAGCTCGCCGGCACGCGGCAGCGCGCGGGTGGACAGCGCCTCCAGGTCCAGCTCGAAGGCATGGACGTCGGCCTCGATGTCCATGGCCCTGGTCAGGCGCGGGTGGATCTGGCCGATCCAGCCAATCACCACGCCGTCACGGTACACCTCGGCCGAACGGGCCGGATGGCCAAAGGCACGGGTGGACGGGCGGAATTCGAGCACGGCACCGCTGGCGGCGGCCAGCGATTCCAGGTCGCCCTTCAGGTCATGGAAATCAACCTTGCGGGTCGGCAGGCCCCACTGCACGGACTGCGCATCACCACAGACGGCAGCGGCCACGCGCGGCGTTTCCAGCGGTGCGGGCTGGCCTTCGCCCGCCTGCTGGGCGAACACCCGTCCGACCTCGAACAGGCGCACGCGGGACAGCTGGCGGGCGGCATTGCGGCCCAGGGTGGCGACCAGGCCCGGCAGCAGCGCCGGGCGCATCACCGCCAGCTCGGCCGACAGCGGGTTGGCCAGCGGCACCAGGTTGTCGCGCAGCTGCCACTGGCTCAGCAGCGCATCATCGACGAAGGCGAAATTCAGGGTTTCCTGCAGATCGCGGGCGATCAGCTGGCGACGCACGCTGAGCACGTCCAGCTGGGTTTCGGTCGGCATCGCCACGCGCGCCGCGCCACCCGGCAGGGTGGTCGGAATCTGCTCGTAACCGTGAATGCGCGCCAGTTCCTCGATCAGGTCTTCTTCGATGGCAATGTCGAAGCGGCGGCTGGGCGCGGTCACCTGCCAGCCTTCACCGGCCGCGGTCACGCCCATGCCCAGCGCGCGCAGGATGCGCTCGACCTCGGCATCTTCAATGGTGATGCCCAGCACGCGGGTGATGCGCGCGCGGCGCAGCAGGATCGTGGCCGGCTGCGGCAGATCGGCCGGGTTGACGGCCTCGGTCACCGGGCACGGCGTGCCGCCGGCCAGGTCCAGCACCAGGCGGGTCGCGTATTCGATGGCGGTGCGCGGCAGCGCCGGGTCGACGCCACGCTCGAAGCGGTGGCCGGCATCGGTGTGCAGGCCCAGCTTGCGGCCACGGCCCATGATGGCGGCCGGCGCGAAGTGCGCCGCTTCCAGGAATACCGCCGTGGTGTCGTCGGTGACGCGGGTGTCGAAGCCGCCCATCAGGCCAGCCAGGCCGACCGCACGGTCAGCGTCGGTCACCACCAGGAAGCTGTCGTCCAGCACCGCATCGCGGCCGTCCAGCAGCGTGATGGCTTCACCGGCGCGCGAACGGCGCACGCCGATGCGGCCCTGCAGGGTGCCCAGGTCATACGCGTGCATCGGCTGGCCCAGTTCCAGCATCACGTACTGGGTGATGTCCACCAGCAGCGAGACCGGACGCACGCCGCTGCGGCGCAGGCGCTCGGCCATCCACAGCGGGGTCTTGGCGGCGGGGTTGACGCCTTCGATGACGCGGCCCAGGTAACGCGGCGCTTCGGCGCCGGCGTCGAGCTGGATGGACAGCTCACGGCTGCCGACCGGCGCAATGGCGTCGGCGGCGAAATCCAGCACTGCGCTGCGGGTGGCGGCGGCCACATCAAAGGCGATGCCACGCACGCTGAAGCAGTCCGCGCGGTTGGGCGTCAGCTTGATCTCGATGCTGGCGTCCGGCAGGCCCAGGTATTCGACCAGGGTCTGGCCGACCGGCGCGTCATCGGGCAGTTCCAGCAGGCCCGACGCATCGGTATCCAGGCCCAGCTCCTTGGCCGAGCACAGCATGCCGTTGGATTCAACGCCGCGCAGCTTGGCCGGCTTGATCTTCAGGTCACCGATCTGCGCGCCGACCATGGCCAGCGGTGCAACCAGGCCCGGGCGCGCGTTCGGCGCACCGCAGACGATCTGCAGCAGTTCGCCCTGCCCGGCATCGACCCTGCACACCTGCAGGCGGTCGGCTTCGGGATGGCGCACGGCTTCGACGATGCGTGCCACGACCACGTGCTGCAGGCCGTTGCCGAGCGCGGTCACCTCTTCCACTTCCAGGCCGATGGCGGTCAGCACCGCGCTCAGTTCATCGCGCGAGGCGGAGGTCGGGACGTGGCTGCGCAGCCAGTTTTCGGAGAATTTCATGGTGTCACCCTGGTGGGCCCGGCGCATGCGCCTGGGCCTGCGAATTTAGGAGCCGTCGATTCGGGAGCAGCCGAGCATGGCTCGGCTCTACATGGTTGCGGCTTACGCGAACTGCTTGAGGAACCGCACGTCGTTCTCGAAGAACGCGCGCAGGTCGTTGACGCCGTAGCGCAGCATCGCAAAGCGTTCCACGCCCAGGCCGAAGGCGAAGCCGGTGTAGCGCTCCGGATCGATGCCGACGTTGCGCAGCACGTTCGGGTGAACCATGCCGCAGCCCAGCACCTCCAGCCAGCGGGTGCTGCCGTCGGGCTGCTCTCAGCCATAGGAGACTGCAGCGTCCAGAGGTTAGCCGAGTTGCTTGTCCGAGCTTGCCGCACACCTAGTCGGCGTTGCCTGGCCTTGGTCGTAACACTCATTCGCGTGCTCCAAATAGACCTCTCTGCGAGGGCAGCGGTCTGGGCACCTACAGAGATGCATTCGGGCTCGGAGGTGCGTCATGGTCAACATGGGCCCGCGTCGCTGCCGAGAGCAGCGTCAGGGAACGTGGCTGACATGCCTTGGACGCTACTCCCGAAAGGCTGGGGGCGCAACCGATCCGCGAGGCCCGCCAGATTCCACGCCGAACTAGTAACACAAATACCTGAAGTTATCGGAGAAGTAACACATATGCCCCAAGGCGCTCACCTATTCAGCTTGTTAGGGATGGGAGATCTGGATCTATAGACTGTTGAAATGCAAAGAGCTTGAGGTAACAGGAATACGTGCTCCATCAACAAACAGCCCATGTTCTGGAGGAAACCCGCCTCTTTTGACGCGGAAACTCGCCCATGTTTTCGCGAAACCCCGGATAAGGTGCCCTGTTTTTCGCGTTGCTGCGAATAAGGTGCCCCTTATTTCGTGGAAGGCCTACCATCCTCAAACCGGCGGCTAGCTGCGCTTGTGGGTAGCCCTCGGCCTGACTGGTCCGGCAGTTTGAGACGTTTCCCCCACAGGTTACCTGAGTGGCGAGCCGTGGCATTCTAGCGGCAAGCAGCTCATGCAGCAGGCGGCCTATGCTCTGGAATCTACCACCGGAAACGACCGCGTCTGCTCAAGCTAGGGCTGACGCCGCGGCAGATTGGCTAGATGCGGACACATTCGAAGCGCTGATGAGTCCGGATGCCCTCCAGGGCCGGACCCTGAAGCAATGCCTTCAATCTGACGGCGTTTTGGGCGTGTGGATCGCAGAACGGAAGCTCTATCTCTTTCCACCGTGGCAGCTCGACCCTGCTGGGACACCTTGGGCTGGCCTCTCTGCAGTGTTGGCGCTACTGCGTGGGCCAGATGGCGTATCAAGCGGCGAACCTACGTCTGGGTGGGAGGAAGTCGAGTGGCTGGTCGCTCCGCATGCTCTGCTGTCCGGCGCGAAGCCGTCAGAGGTTCTGGCTCTGGATCCGAATCTGGTCCTGGACGTGGCCAAGCGAGACTTCTCGTCTTCAAGTGATGATGGCCGCTGGTGAACCCTGATCCTTGCGTTGAGCCTTGACCAGGCAATTCGGGACGTTTCCCCCACGCTTTCTGCTCGTCTTCCAGCCGGCAACTCGGGGGGGCTGGCCGCGTTGGTGATGATGCCCATGACGTTGGCGTTACGTGCGTCTTTGGCAGCGCCAGGTGTTGATGAGGTGGGCGACTCGATGTAGCATCGGAATGCGCTTTAAAAACACTATATATATCAAGACGTTACTTCGCATAACGCAGCTTATGTTCAGCAGGCTGCTTCGCGTCTTCCGCACGAGCAAACCATCGCCCTACCCTTGGGTGAACTTCCTACTGATCGACGGCTGTCGCAGTTTGGGAGTGCCTGGCCATCGTCTTTCGGCACATTCTGACCGCTGATTGACATCTGTTCTGTGTAAAAATCGAAGGTTCTATAACGGAAGCGATGGATTGCCAAATGAGTATTACTAAGAAGCAACATCATGTGTGGAAAGATTACTTTGATCCTTGGCTTGTTGAGGGTCTGATCTCCTTCACACGAGACGGAAATGTGCTTACCACCAGTCCAGGAAACGTGGCCCATCAGCGATACTTCTATGAGATCGGTGAGATGACCGAGAAAGATGTTCGGATGCTGAAGACGCTAGCGTCGGGACAGAAAAGTGAGCTGATACGAATCGGTGCTGAGTCTTGGATTGCCAGCGTCCAGCTGATCTTCACGTTTCGTGACGCGTTGGTAACCTTGGGTGCGGACAGGTCGAGCATTGATGGGTTTGTCACTCAAGGTGCGCGCCAACTGGGCGAGCAATACCAAGGAATGATTGAGCACTCCGGCCTTAAATATCTCCCTGCCCTACGCAATGCAGATGCGTTCAACATCGCAGAAGGCGAAGACTACATCGAATTCTGCTACTTTGCGATGACCCAGTATTTTAGGACTGTACGCGCAAAGGAAAGCTTGAAACGTGAAATGGAGGCGGACAACCCCGGTTACGTGGATCGGTCAATGGCTGCGATTATTCCTATGATGGCGACCTTGGTCGGTTCTGCACTTATCAATGGAAGAGACAGATTCGTCCCAACGTTGCTGCTGAACAAGTCGGGAGTGAACTTCATTACCGGTGACCAGCCAATCATAAACACGTACGCAGTGGGCGTACCCAGAGGTGAGGTCATTCCAGGTACTGAGTTTTACTACCCAATTTCTCCAGACAGAGCAATTATTTTTTCGGAGAATTTGCGCTACAGAAGTGGCGTGATCACTGACCCTGCCGATGTCAAGGAGTTCAATAGAATGATGGCGATCAGTGCCGAGCACTCTGTATTCGCTTCATCTGAGGATGAGCTTCAGGAGTGGAAGGACATCGTCGGCAAGCACAGGCTGCCGGAAGGCAACTAATATTTTAACCTGTAGTAGCTCGCCGCCCGAGGTGGCGGCGGATCTGCAGGAAGTAACGCCCGGTGCTATGCGCCGGGCGCTGGATTTACTGGGTCACGCGAAGGACGCCCTAAATTCGGCGGATCTAAGAAAAAGACGCGCCATATTTCAGAAGCGTTTTGCGTGACGCACGCTTCCTATTCGGTCAGATGTGGTTGACGGTGAGTATTTCTTCCTGCAACGCCTCTATCTGGTCCCCTAACAGGCTGCTGAAATACCTCTCAGCTCGTAGACTACTTGAGTCGGAACATC
>NZ_JBNNHG010000195.1:0-5691 GCF_050268705.1 Stenotrophomonas sp. NPDC077659
CGCAGGTCGAGCAGGGCGGTGACCAGGCTCTGGTGGCGTTCGAGGAACTTGCTGTACTGCTCCACCACCTGCCACAGCGCCCAGCCCTTGGGGTGCCAGAACACCAGGCCCGGGGCCTCTTCCTGCAGGTGGAACAGGTCCTGCTGCTTGCCGATGCGGCGGTGGTCGCGCATTTCGGCTTCTTCGATGCGCTTGATGTAGGCCTCGAGCTGCTTCTTGTCGGCCCAGGCGGTGCCGTAGATGCGCTGCAGCTGTTCGTTCTGCGCATCGCCTCGCCAGTAGGCACCGGAAATGCGGGTCAGCTTGAAGGCCTTCAGGAAGCGCGTGTTCGGCACGTGCGGGCCGCGGCACATGTCCACGTATTCCTGGTGGTAGTACATGCCCATCGCCTGGATGTCCTCGGACATGTCCTCGATCAGGCGCAGCTTGTAGTCCTCGCCACGGGCCTTGAAGATCTCCACGACTTCGGCGCGCGGCGTCACCTTCTTGATGACGTCATAATCCTGGGCGATCAGCTCGCCCATGCGCTTTTCGATGGCGGCCATGTCCTCCGGCGTGAACGGACGCTCGGAATGGATGTCGTAGTAGAAACCTTCGGCGATGACGGGGCCGATGACCATCTTCGCGTCCGGGTACAGCTGCTTGACCGCGTGGCCGACCAGATGGGCGCAGGAGTGGCGGATGATTTCCACGCCCTCCTCGTCCTTGGCGGTGATGATGCGCAGGCTGGCATCGCGGTCGATGACGTCGCTGGCATCGACCAGCACGCCATCCACCGAACCGGCGATGGTGGCCTTGGCCAGGCCGGCGCCGATCGACTGGGCAACGTCCATGACGCTGACGGGGTTTTCAAATTCGCGGCGGCTGCCGTCGGGAAGGGTGATGTTGATCATCGATAGGGCTTCGTGCGGGGCCCGCGCGGCGGGCTGGAATGCAGTTCCGGGCGGACGCCCGGGCAATAAAAAAGCGCCACGAGGGCGCCTGGAACAGGGCCTTCGGGGGCAGGTCAGCGGTGGGCGGTGGTAGTGCTCATGTCGCACGCTCGGCCGGCGCTGGGCGCGGGCCACCTTGTTCCAGTCGGGGTTCTGCGTCGATCTTAAACCAGTGCGCGGCAAAGCCCAAGGGTTGCGCCCCGGGCCGCTGAACGCCCGTGGCTGGCAGCCCGAAAACGCAATGATTACCATGTGCGCGTAGCCGGTTTCCTGCCACGCTGCCCGCTCTCCTCCAGGACCTCGCAATGCGTCACCCGCTCCGTCCGGCCTGTGCCGGCTCCGCCCGTGCCCCGCATTTGCCGGCCCACCACACCGGTGGACGCCTGCAATGATCACCGTGGGCCTGTCGACGCTGGGCTTCTGCAGCCTGGCCATGCTGTCGGCGATGTTTTCCGCGCTGGCCTTCTACGCAGCATCCCCGCATTGCCGCTGGCCACGCCTGCGCCGCGCCGGGCGCATGGGCCGGCAGGTCGGCCTGGTCGCCGCCGTGGCGTCGCTGTGGCTGTGGATGGCCGAACTGGGTGTGGCCGCCGGACTGGTGGCGATGCTGTGCACCTGGATGCTGGCGGCCCTGCTGCTGCCGGCCCTGGCGGCCTGGCACCGCCCCGCTGCAGACACCCCGGGCAGAGGCCTGCGCTGATGTGGATGCGCGCCCTGTCCGGCATCTTCGCCGGCTTCTTCCTCGCCGCCGCGGCCACCGGCCTGCTGACCTGGCTGCCGCCGGGGCCGTGGCCCAGCGCGGTGGTACCAGCGCTGATCGCCTTCGTCCCGCTGTGGATGCTGGCGGCGCTGTGGGCCTTCAGTTTCCGCTCGGTCGCGCGCGCCTGGCTGGTGCCCGCCGGCTGCGCCGCCGCCGGCTTCGCCGCGCTGTGGCTGCTGCGCCTGAGCAGCGCGGTGCAATGAGAACGAGCGCAGGTACTTCAGCATGAAATTCAGTTCGCAGACCCTGCGTACCTTCACCACCCTGCACACCTGGGTGGGCCTGGTGGCAGGCTTCGGCCTGTTCGTGGCGTTCTACGCCGGCGCCCTGACGCTGTTCCACCACGATCTGCCCTTGTGGCAGACACCGGGGGCGGCCAGCGCGCTGCCGGCCGGGCTGGACGACGCGCAGTACCTGCTGGACGACGTGCTGGCAAAGCATCCGGAGGCGCGCCGCCATGTCGGCATGACCTTCCCCGGCGCCGAACACCCGCAGCCGCTGGCCTACTGGCAGGGTGCCGACGGCGGCTGGCGCTACGCCTGGCCCGGCAACACCGGCGGCAGCCCGGCGCCACCGCAGGCGGGCCTGGCCGAGCTGGTCAACGAACTGCACTACAGCCTGGGGCTGCCGGTGGCCGGCATCTATGTGATGGGCATCGTCAGCCTGCTGTACGGCATGGCCCTGCTCAGCGGCCTGGTCATCCACCTGCCCAAGCTGCTGGGCGACCTGTTCGCGCTGCGCCCGGGCCGCAACTTCAAGCAGATGTGGCAGGACGCGCACAACGTGATCGGTGTGCTCAGCCTGCCATTCCACCTGATGTTCGCCGTCACCGGTGCCCTGCTCTGCCTGGTCTTCATCCAGATCGCCCTGCTCAACCCGCTCATCTTCGAAGGCAAGGCCATGCAGGTAGTGCCGGCGGCGATGGATACCGCGCCAGTGCGCGAGGCTGCAGGCGTGCCGGCCGCCCCCGGCCCCCTGCGCGAACTGCATGCGCGTGCCATGGAAGTGGCCCGCGCGCAGGGGGTGGCGGATTTCGAACCGGCCTACCTGAAGCTGGCCCATGGCGGCGATGCCAACGCCACCATCGAGATCACCGGCGAATCCAGCGGCACCCTCGGCCCGCTCGGTTCGGTGGCCCTGGATGTCGCCAGCGGCCGCGTACTGGCCAGCCAGCTGCCCGGCCATCGCGACGCCAACCACGCCACGCTGAGTGCGGCCTACGCCCTGCATTTCGGCGAGTTCGGCAACGGTGTCGTGGTCTGGCTGTACTTCCTGCTGGGCCTCGGCGGCGCCTTCCTGTTCTACTCGGGCAACCTGCTGTGGATCGAATCGCGGCGCAAGCGCCGGCAGCCGCAGCAGCCGCGCTCGGGGGTGAACATGGCGCGGGCCACGGTGGGCGTGTGCATCGGCCTGTGCGTGGCGATCTCGGTGGCCTTTGTCACCGCGTTGGTGCTTGAACACGTGGCCCCGGCGACGGTAGACCACGGCATCCGCTGGGCCTGCTTCGGTACGTGGGCCGCGTGTGCGCTGTGGGCGGCCGTACGCCGGCCGGCACAGGCCGCACGCGAACTGCTGTGGGCCGCGGCCCTCAGCACCGCACTTGTGCCGGTGATGCATGGCGCGCTCAGTGGCGACTGGCCATGGCTGACCGCCGCGCGCGGGCTGTGGCCGTTGTTCTGGATCGACCTGGTGGCCCTGGCGATGGCCTTCGGCTTTGCGCGGCTGGCGGTGGCTTGCCAACGCCGCGCCCGCGAGGGTGATCCGAACAGCGTGTGGGCGAACTGAGGCACCCGAGCGACTCTATCAAGGCGCGGTCAATCGCCGAGGCGGGCCTTCTGCCACGGCGCCAGCATGGCATTGAGCAGGCTGGCCTGTTCGTCATCGCCGGTCAGCTCCCACATGAACACACCGGCCAGCCCCTGCTCGCGCGCAAACTGCGCGCGCAGGCCGATCGAGCGCGGGTCTTCGTAGCTGATGAAGATCTTCTCGGCCAGGTTGTACAGCCACGGGCTCTGCGCCTGCGGCTGCCAGTGCCTGGTCCAGCCCGGCTGATCCAGGTAACGCGCCTTGATCACCCGCCAGTCGCCAGCATCGGCCGGCGCACTGTAGGACTGGTACAGGCCATCGGCCGCGTCGCCGGTGACCTTGAAACCACGCCCGTAGAACGGCACGCCCAGCACCAGCTTGTCGCCCGGCACCCCATGTTCGCGGTAGTACTGTACGGCACCGGCCACGTTGTTCCAGCGCCGCAGCGCCGGCGCCAACGGGTCGGCCGGCACTTCATGCAGTGGCGCGTTGAAGGTCGCCACCGCCGAGAAGCCGGTGCCCATGTCGTAGCTCATCAGGTTGATGAAATCGAACACCTGGGCCAGCGCCGGCAGGTCGTAGCTGGCGGCCGGATCGTAGGGGCCATCGGTCTGCAGGCGCCCCGCCGCGAGTGCGGCGGTCAGCAGCATCGGTTGGCCGCGCGTGCGGCCACGCGCATCCAGCGCCACGCGGAAGGCCTGGGCGAGCTTCGTCATGTTTGCGCGGTCCTGCGGGCGATGGGCCAGCTCCTTCGGCCCACCACTGACCGGGAATTCCCAGTCGATGTCCACGCCGTCGAAACTGCCCGCGTACTGGTCGAAGAACAGCGCCATGCAGGAATCGACCAGGCGCTTGCGGCTGGCCTCGGTCAGTGCAGCATCGGAGAACCCGCCCGCTCCCCAGCCACCGATGGAGATCAACGTGTGCAGGTGTGGATGGGCGTGCTTCAGCTCGGCCAGCGCGGCGAAGTGCTTCGGCGCTTCGGCACCCACCCTGCAGCGCCCGGCCTGGATGGTGGAAAACGCATAGAACAGATGGGTCAAGCGCTCGGCCGGGATGCGCGCCACCGGATAGCGCTCGGCCGAACCGCCGGGATAGTAAGCGCCGTAGATGGGCGGCTGGGCCGCGTGGCTGGCCCCGGGAACGGCGGCGGCAATCAGCAGGGCAAGCCCGGCCACGGTCTGGCGCAACATGGAACCTCCCGATTGGTAGAGTCGAGCGTGCTCGACTGTATGAAAAGCGGGGATTGCAAGCAAAGAAAAAGCGGGCCGAAGCCCGCTTTTTCATTTGCGAAAGCGTGAAGACCAACGGTCCTCACCCACCGCACAGTCAGCAGTACCGATTATTCGGCGCTGGCGCCTTCGCCTTCTTCCACGGCCTTCATCGACAGGCGGATACGGCCCTGCTTGTCGACTTCCAGCACCTTGACCTTGACCACGTCGCCTTCCTTCAGCTTGTCGCCGACCTTCTCGACGCGCTCGCTGGAGATCTGCGAGACGTGGACCAGACCGTCCTTGCCCGGCAGGATGGTGACGAACGCACCGAAGTCCATGATCTTGGCGACCTTGCCTTCGTAGATGCGGCCCGGCTCGACGTCCGAGGTGATCTGCTCGATGCGGGCCTTGGCGGCCTGGGCAGCGATGGCGTTGACCGACGCGATGACGATGGTGCCGTCATCCTGGATGTCGATCTGGGTGCCGGTTTCCTTGGTGATGGCCTGGATGGTCGAGCCACCCTTGCCGATCACTTCACGGATCTTGTCCGGGTGGATCTTGATGGTCAGCAGGCGCGGCGCGTAGTCCGACAGCTCTTCACGCGGCGCGGTCAGGCCGTGGGCCATTTCACCCAGGATGTGCAGACGGCCAGCCTTGGCCTGCTGCAGGGCCTGCTTCATGATCTCTTCGGTGATGCCTTCGATCTTGATGTCCATCTGCAGGGCGGAGATGCCCTCAGCGGTACCGGCCACCTTGAAGTCCATGTCACCCAGGTGATCTTCGTCACCCAGAATGTCGGACAGGACGACGAAGCGATCGCCTTCCTTGACCAGGCCCATGGCGATACCGGCAACCGGGGCCTTCACCGGCACGCCGGCGTCCATCAGGGCCAGCGACGAGCCGCAGACCGAAGCCATCGACGATGCCAGACTGGCGCAGGCCAGGGCCAGCGGGTGACGACGGAAGGAAACGGAGGACG
>NZ_JBNNHG010000196.1:0-5690 GCF_050268705.1 Stenotrophomonas sp. NPDC077659
GGGCGGTGCGGCGGCAGCATCCGGGCCAGGCGCAGTGGCAGTGCGGAACATCGAGACCATCCTGGACACGCCGGCCGACATGATCCCGATCGCGCTGCATTACCTGGGCCTGGACCCGCACAGCGGCGACCCGGCCGAGCTGCAGAAGGCTGCCGACCTGCTGAAGTCGATCCGCCCGTACGTGCAGAACTTCCACTCCTCGCAGTACGTGGGTTCGCTGGCCAACGGCGGCACCTGCCTGGTCGTCGGCTGGTCGGGTGACATCATCCAGGCCCGCGACCGCGCCGAGGAAGCCAGCAACGGCGTGCACGTGGCCTACTCGATCCCGAAGGAAGGCGCACCGCAGTGGTTTGACATGCTGGCCATCCCGAAGGATGCCAAGCACCCGGAAGCGGCCTATAGGTTCATCAACTACCTGCTGGAGCCGAAGGTCGCCGCGGCCAACACCAACTTCATCCACTACGCCAATCCGGTGACGGCCGCCACCCCGCTGGTGGATGCGGCCATCCGCAACGACCCGACCATCTACCCGCCGGCCGACGTGGCCGAGAAGATGTTCACCTACTCGATCAACACCCCGGAAACCGACAAGCTCTACACCCGGCTGTGGACCGAGGTGAAGACCGGCAAGTAAGTGAGGGCCGACCAGCGGTCGGCCTGCACCAGAAAGAGAAAGACGGAGGCCAACGGCCTCCGTCTTTTTTGCTTCTGCTCCTGCTCTGCTGTTGACCTCCTGTCCGCCGCCGGGATGCGTGAGGGCAGGGTGCAGAGCCGGGGGCTTGGCCAGGACCGTAGGCGCCAAGGATGGCGCCTACGAGCCCCATGGATGGGTTCACCGCGTGTCCTGGCCAAGCCCCCGGCTCTGCACCCTGCCAACCGGGAACTCACCACCGGCACGCGACAAACGCTTTCACCTCACCTCCGCACCCCTTCCCCTACCGTCCCGTATGGCACTGACCACCGCCGCGACGAGACGATGACCGACCAACCCCAGCACACCGACGCCCCCGACGGCGAAGACACTTCGACCACCGAGGACAAGCCTTCGCCGCTTAAGAACCCCAAGGTCCGCTGGACCCTGGCCATCATCGGCATTGTCGTGGTCATCGCCCTGGTCGCTTGGCTTGTCTACCACCTGCTGGTCGGCCGCTACCTGCAGGAAACCAACAACGCCTACCTGCAGGCCGACGCCGTGGCCGTCGCCCCGCGCATCAACGGCTATGTCACCGAAGTGCTGGTGCAGGACAACCAATGGGTCAAGGCCGGCGAACCGCTGCTGCGCATCGACCCGCGTACCTACCGCGCCACCCTGGACCAGGCCGAAGCCGTGATCGCCGTGCGCGAGGCCGACATCGCCGCCGCCGCCGCGGGCGTGCAGGGCCAGCAGTCCAGCCTGCTGCAGGCGCGCACCCAGCTCACCGCCGCCACCGCCTCGCTGCGCTTCGGCAGGTCCGAACTGGCCCGTTTCACCCCGTTGGCCGCCAGCGGCGCTGACACCCACGAGCACGTGGAAAGCCTGCGCCACGACGTCGAACGCGCGCAGGCCCAGTACGACGCGGCCAAGGCGCAGATCCAGGGCGCGCAGAGCCAGATCGAAGCCAGCCAGGCGCAGCTGGAACAGGCCCAGGCGGGCCTGAAGCAGGCCCAGGCCGATGCCGCGCAGGCCCGGGTGGCCTTCGAGGACACCGAACTGCGCGCGCGCATCGATGGCCGCGTCGGCAACAAGACCGTGCAGGTCGGCCAGTTCGTTGCCGCCGGCACCCGCACGATGACCATCGTGCCGGTCGAATCGCTGTACCTCAGCGCTAATTTCAAGGAAACCCAGGTGGGCCTGATGCGTGCCGGGCAGCCGGCCGAGATCAAGGTCGATGCGCTGCCGGGCACCACCCTGCATGGCACGGTGGAAAGCATCTCGCCGGGCACCGGCTCGCAGTTCGCCCTGCTGCCGCCACAGAACGCCACGGGCAACTTCACCAAGGTCGTGCAGCGCGTACCGGTGCGCATCCGCGTGGAGGCCGGCACCGAGGCGCGCAAGGTGCTGGTGCCGGGCATGTCGGTGGAAGTGACGGTGGACACACGTAACGCCAAGGACGCCCGCGAGCGCACCCGGGACGAGGCCGCCGCCACGGCCGCGCCGGCGCGATGAACGCCACCACTGCCCCCGCAGCATCCGCCGCCGACGGCAAGGCCGATGCCGGTGCATGGCTGGCGGTGGCGGCCGGTACCATCGGCTCGTTCATGGCGACGCTGGACATCTCCATCGTCAACGCGGCGCTGCCTACCATCCAGGGCGAGGTCGGCGCCAGCGGCACCGAGGGCACCTGGATCTCCACCGCGTTCCTGGTCTCGGAAATCGTGATGATTCCGCTGACCGGCTGGTTCGTGCGCACGCTGGGCCTGCGCACCTTCCTGCTGATCTGTGCCACGCTGTTCACCGCCTTCTCGGTGATGTGCGGCCTGGCCGATTCGCTGCCGATGATGATCGCCGGCCGGGTAGGGCAGGGCTTTGCCGGCGGCGCGCTGATTCCCACGGCGCTGACCATCGTCGGTACGCGCCTGCCACCGAAGCAGCAGCCGCTGGGAACCGCGCTGTTCGGCATGACCGTCATCCTCGGGCCGGTGATCGGCCCGCTGCTGGGCGGCTGGCTGACCGAGAACGTCAGCTGGCACTACGCCTTCTTCATCAACGTGCCGATCTGTGCCGGCCTGGTGGCCCTGCTGCTGCTGGGCCTGCCGCACGAGAAATCGAACTGGGGCGGCCTGCTGCGCGCGGACTGGCTGGGCATCATCGGCATGACCGCCGGCCTGTCCGCGCTCACCGTGGTGCTGGAAGACGGCCAGCGCGAGCGCTGGTTCGAATCGACCATGATCGTGGTGCTCAGCATCGTCTCGGTGTTGGGTTTTGTGCTGCTGGCGCTTTCGCAGTTCACCAGCAAGGCCCCGGTCATCCGCCTCAACATCCTGTTCCAGCGCAGTTTTGGGGCGGTGTTCGTGATGGTGATGGCGGTGGGCATGATCCTGTTCGGGGTCATGTACATGATCCCGCAGTTCCTGGCGATCATCGCCGGCTACAACACCGAGCAGGCCGGTTACGTGCTGCTGCTGGCCGGCCTGCCTACCATCCTGCTGATGCCCTTGATGCCGAAGATGCTGGAAACGGTGGACGTGCGCATCATGGTGTTCGGCGGCATGCTGTGCTTCGCTGCGGCCTGTTTCGTGAATCTGGGGCTGACCCCGGACAGCATCGGCCCGCACTTCGTCATCGGCCAGCTGCTGCAGGGCTGCGGCCTGGCGCTGGCGATGATGGCGCTGAACCAGGCGGCCATCACCTCGGTACCGCGTGAGTACACCAGCGATGCCTCGGGCCTGTTCAATGCCGCGCGCAACCTCGGCGGCTCGATCGGCCTGGCCATCATCTCCACCTTCCAGGAACGCCGGGCCACCCTGCACATCGACGCGATCGGCAGCAGCGTCACCGCCAATTCCACCCTTGCCCAGGACGCGCTGCATGCCTATGGCCAGCAGCTGGGGGATGCCACCCAGGCAATGGCCGTGTTGGCGCAGACGGTGCAGCTGCAGGCGATGGTGATGGCCTACAACGACCTGTTCTGGATCTTCGGCCTGATCGTAGTGGCGACCCTGCCGCTGGTTTTCCTGCTCAAGCCCTTGCCCAAGGGCGTCCCATTGGCGATGCACTGATGACTTTGACGACCTTGTCCTTTTTCTGGAATCAGTCCCTTCGCCTGCGCCGCCTGTGGCCAGCCGCGTTGCCGCTGCTGCTGGCCGGCTGCATGCTGGGGCCGGATTACGTGAGGCCTGAAGTGGCGGGTAGCGCGACCGCGCAGGCACAGCTGCCGCGTGCCGCGCAGGCCGGCGTGCAACCCGCCACGCCGCCCAGCCAGTGGTGGCGCGCGCTCAATGATCCGCTGCTTGACCAGCTGGTGGACGAGGCGCTGCGCAACAGCCCCAACCTGCGTGCCGCCCAGGCCAAGCTGCTGGCCTCGCGCGCGCTGCAGCGCCAGCGCCGCGCCGAACAACTGCCCAGCGTGGGCGCGGTGGCCGGCTATGCGAACGTCAAGGCGCCGGATTCACTGGAAAACAGCGTGCGCGGACTGGGCGAGAACATTGCCGGCGTGGCCGAGGCCAACGGCCGCCCGCAGGAGGCGGCGCAGCTGCGCCAGCAGTTCGCCGACATCGATCTGGATACCGAGCTGTACGTGGCCGGCTTCGACGCCAGCTGGGAACTGGACCTGTTCGGTCGTCGTCGCCGCGCCGCCGAGCAGGCCGCGGCCGAGGCCGAGGCCAATGCGGCAGCGCTGGCCGATGCGCAGGTGCAGCTGGCCGCCGAGCTGGCCCAGGTCTACCTGGGCTATCGCAGTAGCCGCGAACGCATCGCCCTGGCCGAAGGCAACCTCCGCGCGGCCGATGAAAGCCTTCAGTTGACCCGCCAGCGCCGCCAGCGCGGTGCCGATTCGGACCTGCAGGTCGAACGCGCCCAGGCCCAGCTGCAACAGCAGCAGGCCGCGCTGCCACCGCTGCAGGCACAGGCCGACGAGGCCCGCGATGTGCTGGCGCTGATGGTCGGCCGCGAGCCCGGGGCACTGGACGCGCGGCTGGCAGCCGACCAGCCATTGCCGGTGCTGCCGGCCAGCGTGCCGGTGGATGACGCGGGCGCGTTGATCCAGCGCCGGCCGGATGTGCGCAAGGCCGAGCGTGAACTGGCGGCCTCCTCGGCGCAGATCGGCCAGGCCATCTCCGCCTACTTCCCGCAGGTGACCCTGCTGGGCAGCATCGGGGCGGGCGCCACATCGGTGTCCGATCTGGGGCGGGATTCGGCCGCCACCATCGTCGCCCCGTTCCTGCGCTGGTCGCTGTTCGATTTCGGCGTGAACAAGGCCCGCGTGGCCCAGGCCCGGGCCGGCAACGAGGCACGCCTGGCGGCCTATGAAGGGACGGTGCTGGCTGCGCTGCAGGATGCAAACACGGCGCTGGCGCGGTTCGGAGCAGCCCGCCAGCAGCTGCAGGCCAGCGTACGCGCCGAGGCCTCGGCCGACCGCTCCTTGGTGCTCATGGGGCAGCGGCGGCAGGCCGGCGCCACCTCGCAGATCGACCTGCTGGACGTGCAGCGCCAGCGCCTGCAGGCCCAGGATGCCGCCGCCCAGGCGCGCCTGCAGCTGCTGGTGCGCTATGTCGCCCTGCAGAAGAGCCTGGGCCTGGGCTGGCAGGAGGCCCCGCCGGTGGCCGCGCGTTGACCCTTCCCGCCGGGCATGGCCCGGCGGTCCCCCCGGCCCAGTGGGTGCCGACCGTTGGTCGGCACGCATTTCCAGCCCCCCGGCCCGGTAGGTGCCGACCGTTGGTCGGCACGCATTTCCAGCCCCCTGGCCGGTAGAATGGCCACCGCTGTCCACCGCCCGCTCCCGGAGCCCCCATGCCCGTTGAAGCCCAGCCGGAAGCCGCCGTCGTCGATGCGACTGGTGCGCCCGGCTATCTGTCCATTCGTGATCTGCGCAAGGAATTCGATGGCTTCGTCGCCGTCGACGACGTCAACCTGGACGTGCGCAAGGGCGAGATCTTCGCCCTGCTCGGTGGCTCCGGCAGCGGCAAATCGACCCTGCTGCGCTGCCTGGGCGGCTTAGCAGTTCCACGCTGTGCCGGTGACCGTGGTCGCCAGTGGCGGCCGCCTGCGCCTG
>NZ_JBNNHG010000197.1:0-5679 GCF_050268705.1 Stenotrophomonas sp. NPDC077659
ATGCAGAGTCTGCTACGAAACCCGCGGTGTGGAACCGCATTGGTAGAGTCGACTGATAGTCGACTGCTCTTCCGCGAGGCTGCGACAAAGCCCGCGTTGCGCGCGATAGTCGACTGACAGTCGACGCCACTCAATCGTCCCGACGCGACCGCACAGGCTGCATCCGTCCAGAGCGGGGGAGATCATTCGTCCCGACGTGAAGCCAGCCGATCCGCCAGCCGGGTCGGCTCCGGCAGCCGATAGCCACGCAGCGTGCGCTGCACCCAATCCAGCGCGGTATCGGCACTGACCCGATGGCCACCGGCCACGAACAGCGGCTTGCAGCGCACCTTGCTGCGCAGCACCCAGCCCAGCTGCTCATCGCCGTCCAGCAGTGGCGCATGCGCGCCCGCTTCGGCGCCCGGCTCGATGAACCGGCCCACCAGCTTCGACTTGGCGACACCGATGCTCGGCAGGTCGGTCACCACACCCAGGTGCGCGGCCACGCCCAACCGGCGTGGATGGCTGACGCCGTGGCCGTCGACGAACACCAGGTCCGGCGCGCGGGGCAGCAATGCCAGCGCGGCCAACAACGCTGGCAGCTCGCGGAAGCTGAGCAGGCCGGGGATGTACGGCATCACCGTGGGAATGCGCGCGATTTCCTGCGCCACGGGGTGCAGCGTGTTCGCATCCAGCAGCACCGCTGCGGCGCGGGTGGTGGCGCCGTTGTCCTCGAAGCCGACGTCCAGCCCGGCCAGCCAGCGCACGTCGCGGGGCAGGCGGTCCTGGCGCTCCACGCGGGCAGCGAGCTGCAGTTGTTGCGCGCGGGCGGCGGTGACACTGCCTTCCCAGCGCCCGGGGTCGATCACCGTATTCATTGGCCTCAGCATCGCATGCGCGGCGCCACGGCCCGGTGAGCGGCAGCCGGGGCTACAATGGCCGCCTGCCTTTCCTCGCGTTGGAGACCCTGCAGTGACCCGTAAACTCGTACTGTTGCGCCATGGCCAGAGCCAGTGGAACCTGGACAACCGCTTCACCGGCTGGGTCGACGTCGACCTGACCGAGCAGGGGCGCCGGGAAGCGGCCGCCGCCGGCCGTCTGATGCGCGAGGAAGGCCTGCAGTTCGACGTCGCCCACACCTCGGTGCTCAAGCGCGCCATCCACACCCTGCAGGGGGCGCTGGCCGAGCTGGAGCAGGACTGGCTGCCGGTGAACAAGTCATGGCGCCTCAACGAGCGCCACTACGGCGGCCTGCAGGGCCTGGACAAGGCCGAGACCGCCGCCAAGCACGGCGAGGAGCAGGTCAAGGTGTGGCGCCGCTCGTACGACATCCCGCCGCCGCCGATGGAGCTGGAAGATCCGGGCCACCCGATCCATGACCGCCGCTACGCCGGCCTGGACCGCAACGCACTGCCGGGCACCGAATCGCTGGCGACCACGCTCGATCGCGTGCTGCCGTACTGGCAAGACGCCATCGCGCCGCAGCTGAAGGACGGCAGGACCGTGCTGGTCACCGCCCATGGCAACTCGCTGCGCGCGTTGTACAAGTACCTCAACAATGTTTCGCGCGAGGAAATCCTCGAGCTGAACATCCCGACCGGCATTCCGCTGCTGTTCGAACTGAATGACGACCTGACCGTGCAGTCGTTCCGCTACCTGGGCGACCCCGAAGCTGCCCGCAAGGCCGCTGAAGCCGTGGCCAACCAGGGCAAGGCGAAGTAAGAAAAAGGCCGGGTAGAGCCACCCCACGGGTGGCTGCCCGTGCCTGGTAGAGCCACCCCATGGGTGGCTGCTCCCCTCAACAATCAAACCCCCAGTCTTCCACGCTCAGCGTGCAGCCCAGCAGCTCCTCCAGCGCAGTCTGCTGTGCCAGCAAGTCATCGGCAACGGGATCAGGCAGAAGCTTGATGCCGGCCGTGTCGGCACTGCCGGTGCAGAGCCGCAGCGGTGCGTTCAGAGGTGTGGCAAGCGTCAGTATCTTCATCGTCACCCATGGTAGCGGCCCTGCATCGCCCTGTGACCTTTGGCCGGTCCCCAACGTGGCCATGCCCGCTACGCTGGATGATTCGCCGCCGGAGAGAGACTCCATGAACGTCCGCAACCTGGTCCCGCTGGGCCTGACCATCGCCATTGCTGCTTCGCTGGCCGCCTGTGGCAAGAACGAAACCGCGCCGGCCGCAACCACCGATGCCAAGCCGGCCTTCGATCAGTCGCAGATCAAGACCCCGCTGATCTCGCTCAACAGCGCCGACCTGGATCCGTCCATCGCCGCCTGTACCGACCTCAACGGCTTCGTCAACAGCAAGTGGCTGAAGGCCAACCCGGTGCCGGGCGACCAGACCACCTGGGGCAGCTTCGAGATCCTGCGCGAGCGCTCGCTGGAAGTGCAGCACGCGCTGGTCGAACAGGCCGCTGCCAGCCAGGCCAAGGCCGGTTCGGTGCAAGCCAAGATCGGTGACATCTGGAAGACCGGCAACGACGAAGCGAAGATCGAGGCCGCCGGATTGGCCCCGCTGCAGCCGCAGCTGGACAAGATCGCCGCGCTGAACGACACCGCCACCCTCACCCAGTACCTGCGCGACAGCCAGGTTGAGGGCAAGGGCGTGCTGTTCTCGCTGTTCGCCAATGCCGATTACAAGGATTCGGCCAACGTCATCGCCTACGTCGGCCAGGGGGGCCTGGGCCTGCCGGAGAAGGGCTACTACTTCGACGAATCGCAGGCGAAGATCCGTGAGGCCTACGTGGCCTATATCGCCCAGGTGCTGACCCTGTCGGGCATGGACGCGGCGCAGGCTGCCGAGCAGGCCAAGGCGGTGATGGCCTTCGAGACCCGCCTGGCCAAGGCGTCGATGTCGCGCATCGAGATGCGTGACCCGGCCAAGCGCTACAACCCGCTCAGCGCCGCCGACGCTGACAGGCTGACCCCGAACTTCAGCTGGACCGCGCTGTTTGACACCCTGAAGGTGCCGGCCGCGCAGAAGTTCTCGCTGGCCCAGCCGGGCTTCTTCGGTGAAATGGACAAGATGCTGGCCGATGTGCCGGCCAGCACCTGGCAGGCCTACCTGCGCTTCCACACCATCGACGATGCCTCGCCGTACCTGAGCAGCCAGTTCGAGAAGGCCAACTTCGACTTCTACAGCACCACCCTGCGTGGCCAGAAGGAAATGCAGCCGCGCTGGAATCGCGTGCTGGAATCGGTGAACGGCGGCATGGGCGAAGCTCTGGGCCAGCTGTACGTCGATGCCGTGTTCCCGGCCGAATCGAAGGTCGCCATGCAGCACCTGGTGGAAAACCTGTCGCAGGCGCTGAAGGCGCGCCTGGAGCAGCTGCCGTGGATGGGCGAGGAAACGAAGAAGAAGGCACTGGAAAAGTGGGCCAGCTTCACCCCGAAGATCGGCTACCCGGACAAGTGGCGTGACTGGGCGGGCCTGCAGACCAACGGTGACAGCTACCTGGGCAACATACAGGCGGCGCGAGCGTTCAACTACCGCTACATGCTGGACAAGATCGGCAAGCCGGTGGACAAGACCGAATGGGGCATGACCCCGCAGACCGTCAACGCCTACTACAACGCCACCAAGAACGAGATCGTGTTCCCGGCCGCCATCCTGCAGGCACCGTTCTTCGACGCCAAGGCCGATCCGGCGCTGAACTACGGCGGCATCGGTGCGGTCATCGGCCACGAGATGATGCACGGCTACGATGATTCGGGCAGCCAGTTCGCCGCCAACGGCAACTTCGACAACTGGTGGACCGACGGCGACCGCAAGGCCTTCACCGAACGTACCGACAAGCTGGTCGCGCAGTTCGACGGCTACGAGTCGGTACCGGGCGTGTTCGTGAAGGGCAAGCTGACCCTGGGCGAGAACATCGGTGACCTCGGCGGCCTGACCGTGGCGTATGACGCGCTGCAGATGGCCCTGAAGGAAGACCCGAAGGCCAATGTCGACGTCGATGGCCACAGCCAGGACCAGCGTTTCTTCATGAACTGGGCCACCGTGTGGCGCCGCAACTTCACCGATGGCGAGCTGCGCGTGCGTCTGAACACCGACCCGCATGCCCCGGCCAACTTCCGCGCCAACGGTGCACCGTCGAACATGCCGTCCTTCGCTGCTGCGTTCCAGTGCAAGGCGGGTGATGCGATGGTGCGTGCCGACGACAAGCGTGTAGTGATCTGGTAATCGGTCACACGTGATGCAAGATGCAGGAGGCCCTGCGAAAGCGGGGCCTTCGTTTTGTACGGACGGCCGGAACAGGCGACGGGGTAGCGTCGACCGTTGGTCGATGATCGCGCGCAGCGCGGGATTTCGTGGTCTGCAGGAAAATCAGTCGACCAACGGTCGACTCTACCTGGCCAGCGCGGGTTCCCGTGCCAGCATGCCGTGGAAACGGTCCAGGACGTAGGGGTCGATCAGGCCGCCGGCCTGGTCTTCAAGGATACGCAGCACCGCCTCATGCTCCATCGCCTCGCGGTAGGGGCGGGCGCTGGTCATCGCATCGTAGGCATCGACCACGGTGAGGATGCGCGCGCCCAACGGAATCGCTTCACCCCGCAGGCCATCGGGGTAGCCGCTGCCGTCGTTGGCCTCGTGATGGGCGCGGATCAAGCGCGCCACGGGAACGGCATCGCTGCGGCCGGTGGCGAGGAAGATGTGCTCGCCGCGCACCGGGTGCTCGCGCATGATCGCGCGCTGCTGCTCGGTGTGCCGGCGCGGGTTCAACAGCACGTCGTCGGGAATGCCGATCTTGCCGATGTCATGGAAGCGCGCCGCCAGCGCGACGTGCCCGCAGCGCTCGCCGTCCATGTCGCAGTGGACAGCCAGGCGCTGGGCGAGCAGGCCGACGCGGTCGCAGTGGTGGCGGGTGTAGGCGTCGCGCATCTGCAGCGACATCGACAGCGCATCGATCAGGCAGGCATCGGTGTGCAGCAGGTCGGGAGGAGTGGAATGGAGCATGGAGAGAGGTGCGCCACCTTGGTACGCGGAAACAACAAGGCCCGCATGTGCGGGCCCGGTTGGGTTGGGGGATGCATAGGGTACCGCGCGTGGCCGTCTCAGCGTACCGCCAGGGTCAGCAGCAGGGCGCGGGCCGCGTTGAAGCGGTCTTCCGGCAACGGCAGCGGGTGCTTGATGCGCAGCTTGTCCGGCCCGTCCATGGCATACAGGTTGGGCTGCTTCTGGATCAGCTGGATCACCGCCATCGGATCGATGTTTGGCTTGGATTCGAACACGATGCGGCCGCCATGCTCGCCCAGGTCCAGCTTGCGGATGCCCAGGGTGTTGGCCTGCAGCTTCAGTTCGGCAATGGCGAACAGATGCTTGGCCGCATCCGGCAGCAGGCCGAAGCGGTCGATCATCTCCACCTGCAGCTCGCGCAGCGCATCGCTGTCACGCGCGCTGGAAATGCGCTTGTACAGGGTCAGGCGGGTGTGCACGTCCGGCAGGTAGTCTTCCGGAATCAACGCGGGCACGTGCAGCTCCACCTCGGCACCGCGCACTTCCTCGCCGGCATCCAGATCCGGCAGCTTGCCCTGCTTGATGCTGCGCACCGCGCGTTCCAGCAGTTCGGTGTAGAGGCTGAAGCCCACTTCGGCCATCTGCCCGCTCTGGTCCTCGCCCAGCAGTTCGCCGGCGCCGCGGATTTCCAGATCGTGCGTGGCCAGGGTGAAGCCGGCGCCCAGTTCGTCCATCGAGGCGATGG
>NZ_JBNNHG010000198.1:0-5573 GCF_050268705.1 Stenotrophomonas sp. NPDC077659
GGGGTGATGTTCCGACTCAAGTAGTCTACGAGCTGAGAGGTATTTCAGCAGCCTGTTAGGCAAAGATCTTTCAAGGCTGCCCGGGGTGAAAATTTGGATCTACCCTCCTGAGAGGTGAAATCATGAAAGACGCACTTTGTTATTCCCTATTCTGCGCGGTTGTTTCAATTCTCATGTCCGTAGCTATTCCAGGATTTATCTGGGACATCTATCAATTCGATACTGCGGGCGGATTCTCATGGCTGTACTCCGCAGGGCTTATCTGCTTCGGGTTGCTGTTGAAGCCTCATCATGGCAAGACTGTGTTGAGCTGTGCGAGCAAAGGCTTGATTGTGGGCACATTGGCAGGAATTCTGGCGCAAGTAGTCGTCGCGCTCGCTGAGCATGAAAGATTTTCTGTCCTCAACGC
Organism: Stenotrophomonas sp. NPDC077659; assembly: GCF_050268705.1. Taxonomy (NCBI): domain Bacteria; kingdom Pseudomonadati; phylum Pseudomonadota; class Gammaproteobacteria; order Lysobacterales; family Lysobacteraceae; genus Stenotrophomonas; species Stenotrophomonas sp. NPDC077659. Next base: position 410 of record NZ_JBNNHG010000198.1, read on the forward strand.
TTCACTGGCAGGGCAGTTGCTGCTATCGATATTTCTGATGAGCATCCTTTTCGTAACACCTTTATGGGGCGGGGTCGCGAGTGGACTGACGTTCTATGTCGTGAGCCGAGGGTCGAATGCAGAGCCATCTTGAGAGCCCCTCACGCCACAGCCCATAGCGCCGAAGGCGCGCGCGTGCGTTGGAGCGTCAACGACACAGCCGATGGCAGCACACAGGTGGATTACGTGGGGGCCGCGCTGGGGCGGCCATCCAACCTGGAAGGGCTGGGCCTGAGCAAGGCAAAGCTGAAGCTGGACAAGCGCGGCGTACCCTGCCACGACCGCCTGACCACCCGCAGGCGAGCACCTGGAGCACCTTGCATCTGCGCTGCAACGTCGATGCCGGCGGACCATGATGCGCAGGGCCTTCCGGGGGGTGAAACGGCCCGCCTGATCATCGGCAATGGCCACGCGATGTTCTGCCCGGCGCTATAGGGCTATCCGATGCCCATCCCCTGAACCCGTCCATCCTGTGCCTGCTGTTCCACCTGCCGGGCAGCAGTCTGCAGCTGTGCCTCCTGGTTCATCTGCTGGTAGCGCTGCATCGACACCTCCACCGGCGTCGCCACGGCGCGGTCGGTCGTCATGGTGGCCAAGGCGAACGGAGCACTGCTCAGATCGCCCTTTATCAGAAACACCGTGTGGCCGGCCGGCTGATGGACGGTAGCGGCGCTCAGCACCACCTGGTCCACGCGGGACAGGTCGTTCTCTTTCGCCAGCACCAGCAGGCTGGCGGTCATTCTGTCGCTCACCGCATCCGGCGCCCGCCCATACTGCGCGTCCAGCGCCGCAACGCCCGCGCGTATCTGTTGATGGAGTGCGTAGTCGGCACCCCCAGGCTGCAGAGGATCAGCCCGTAGAGAACCGGGCTGCTGGGCGGGCTGCGCACCCGGCGCATTCCCCAGCAGCACGTGGTCAACACGCACAAGCCGTGACTCTTTGGCTGTAGCCAGCAATCCAGGGGCGAGTCGCTCGCTGGTTTCGTCGGGCGTGCGACCATGTTCTTCATCGATGCCCGCCACACCCTTGCGAATGGCTTCGTGCATGAGACGATCATCTCCCTGCAGCTGCTCTTCGCTGATGATGCGCTGCATGAGCGTCCTCTCCGGCATCTCGTTGTAATGCTCGGTGTTCAGATCGCTGTCGGGGAACGGAGCGCGGATGCTGCGGATGTACTCGACATTGGTCAGTGGCTTGAGACCACCTTCAAAATTCTTGTCCTGCACGAACAGTAGATTGGTTCGATGAAGACCCGCATGGTTCAAAGCGCCCCAGGTGTAGTCGATACAACTGTTGTCCAGCCCATGATATGAAGTATTGAAGCCGTGTTCGCCAGGCTTCGCTCCAAATTCGTTGAGCTTTTCATATTGCTCCTTGCTGATCTCCATGGTCCGCTGGTAGTACGGCTTTTCGTACTGCTCGACATCATTGTAGTAGACCATTCCTGGCCCGGTCGTAACGCCGTGCTCAATCGGCGCGAAGCCGAAGCTGGTCTCATCCTTGCCGTGTGCCGCCTTGAAATAGACGTGGCCAGCGGCGGACGTACCACCGGCCAACAATGGCGTTCCCGGCGCAGCTACGTAGATCGTTACGGTGTATTTGTCGTCCATGACCGTCTCCTACTTCGACTTGTTTACATAGGCCACCAGCAGCTCGGCCGGCGTAGATGACAGTCTCCCGTCGGGCGCGAGCAGCTGGATACTAAGCCGGTATCTCCCGGGCGCCTGTCCCTGGGCCCAAGCCAGTGCCACCTGGGTGTAGTGGGTGCCAGCGGGCTGCAGTCCTGCAGATTGCAGAGACTGATGATCGACGTTCTCCAACCAGCCGCCTGCGACGTGGCCCGTTGGCTCGATCGGCTCAATCCGTGCTGGACTACCTGCCACCGATTCCACTCTCACCAATGGAACGGTCGTGGCCTGCTGTCCGTCCAGACGCTCCAGTTTCAATTGGGCAGGCAGCCCGAGGTTGCGCACTTCGCGAGCGGCATTGAGGGACTTCAGTCCATCTTCTCCGTTCACGCGAATGCCAAGGAACAAGGTGGGTGACCCGCTTCTGCCAGGAGGTGGCAACGTAAACTCGACCACCATTGGGTTATCCATTGCCACCAGCGGGAACGGCCTGACTAGCGGCGCCTGGTCCAAGCGGGCCGACGCTGAATGTGAGTCCGTCTGAACCCCGGATTCGGCCTGGCAACCGCCGACGAATGCCATAGACACGGTCATGACCAAGCAGAGCAGTGTTCTTCCTTGTGGAAACATTGCGGTCCCTCGTTGCGGCATCAGTTGGCTATCAGGGCGAGGCCTGACGATCTCTTATACACCCCAGTGAAGAATGGTTCTGCGAACGGGTTCACTCCGTCCCAGCCCATGAGACACCCCCACGTCATCCTTCCCTCCCCCCAGGAGGATGACCATGACCCCGATCGACGCCGAGTGGCTGGAAGACTTCGACCACGCCCTGCTGAGCCTGTTTGCCACCACCCACCGCGAGGCCGGCATGGATGCCTACCTGCTGGGCTGCTATGCCGATCTGGAACCGCGCGAGGCGGCGATGGCCTACGGCAACGACTACGACCTGGCCCGCACGCCGTTGCTCTGGCCGATGCCGGGATTGGTGCTGCACAGCTGATTTTCCCGTTTACCTCGATTGACCATGCCTCTAATCAACACCGAATGGCTGCAGGCCTTCGACCACGAACTGCGCCACCTGTTCGCCATCGACCACCGCGATGCGGGCATGGATGAGCACACGCTTGCTCTCTACGCCGACCTGCCACCGCGCGAGGCAGCGCTGGCATTCGGCAATGACTACGATCTGGACCGCGACGATGCGCTGTGGCCGCGGCCGGGGCTCACGCCGCGCCGTTAAGTGCATGACGCATTCGACCTGTTTCGTACGAATGCGCTCTCAAAGTGCTGTCGCTTTTGGATCTGCAATTCCTCGTAAATCGTGCATTTTCAGGCGTGTTCGGCCCTTTGCTTAACATCGTTCGAAACCATTGCACCGCAAAGCATTCGCGCTGCGCCACGCGTGCAACAATGCCGTAAGCGTCAACACTTGCAGCCTCGCAAGGCTACGGTTTCTTGGCATCTCGCAACCGTGCGAGTACACCTTGGCATTGCCACCTGACACGAGGTGGCGCGGGCGTCGAAAACCCGTTTAACAACCATGTGTTTGCGCTTGCCAGTCGGCGTCACTTTTGCGTGGCGTCGGCTGGCAATCCGTTCGCGTTTCATGGCGGGCGGTGCGTGGGGGCCTTCGGGCCCGCCGGCTTGGTTGTTAACCGGTTTTCGAGCCACGCACCGTCCGCCACCTCCATGGGTGGCTCTGCTGTTTTCCTGCACGGAGCACTGCCATGAGCGCAACAAAACTCCCCGGTTTGAACATCCCGCACGATCCGGCCAACACCGATCACGAGGATGAGCACGCACCCGACCCCAATGGGTTTGTCGCCACCCTGAAGCGAATCGGCGCGGGTGCAGCGTCCGATGGGCAGCCTTGGTCCGAGCGCAGACTCGGCCCGGGCCGCTGCCTGCAGATGGCCGATGCCGATTGCGCCCTGGTCGGCCTGCGCTCGGTGGCGGAGATGGCGTTGGCCTGCGAGCGCACGCGGCAGAGCGGAACGCCCCACGAGTTCCTGGGCGAGCGGCAGATGGAAGGGCTGCTGCAGGCAGTGTTGTCGCTGACTTTGCTGGCGACCGAGCGGGTGCAGGGGCAGCGGTAGGCCGGTGCACGCCATGAGCAGCGCACCGGCACGCCGGTTGATCTGCGCCGCGGTGGTAGCCGTGGGGACGGCCACTGCCTGCGTATGGGCGCCGTCTACGGGCGTGGATGACGGAATCGCAGACCTGTTCAACGACGCGCAGCGCCCCCGCATGGTGGAAGGCCGCACCTACACGACGCAGCCGGTGGAGGCCAGCGTGGGCCCGCACCATTTCCTGTTCCCGGCCAATCTGTACTTCAACCAGATCGGGCCGTTTCCCGGTGGCGGGGTGGTGCTGACCGTGCTGTGGCCGGCGCTGCAGGCTGCGCCACCGGGGGATTACCCGCTGCGGTCGGTGGAGGATGGCTACCGGGAGGTGTCGATTGAGCTGCGCTATGTGGGGCGTGGGCGCGCTGCTGATTATCTGGCGCCGGGTCTGACTGGGCGTGTGGCGCTGCCGACGCGGTGGGGGCTGACGCCTTATGCAGTGGATCGGGAGGGGGTGGGACGCGATGTGCTGGAGACGGCACCGGATTGGTATGTGGTGCGGGATGGGGATGGGCGGGTGACGACGTTCATCAGCTGTGACCCTTGGGAGTACACGGTTGATGGGGTTTTGGTGGAGGACGGGACGCTGGTGCGGGGGAATGGGGATCGGGTGGCGATGTGTTGGCATTCCACCTTGGATGCGGGGTACGGGATAGCCATGGAAGTGCGGTACGCGCGGGTGTTGCTGATTGATTGGCAGCTACTGGAGGCGACCGCTCGCGGTCTGATGCCGCGATATGAGATGCGGCGGTGACGTAGTTGGACAACGTGGGGCGGGCCATGCCGCTCCAACTGAGGAAGAAATCCATGACCAAGATCGACGCGGAGTGGCTCAAGGCTTTTGACGAGGCAATGCTCCGCCTATTCGCCATCGACCACAGCGACGCCGGCATGGATCAGTTCCTGCTCGGTTGCTATGCGGATCTGCCGCCACGCGAGGCTGCGCTTGCGTTTGGCAATGACTACGACCTGGAGCGGGACGATGCTCTTTGGCCGCGCCTTGGGCTGGAGCGTGAGAGCTAGGTGGTGAGGCGCAGGCCTGTATCGGCGATTGCCTGCCTAGGCAGCGCAGATGTTGCATGCGGCTGCCATGCGTCCGGTATGGCCAGCAGACCGCGTTCTAGGTCGAAGGGCAGAACCCACAGCTGCAACTGAGGGCTAAAGTCGAACGCCGGCAGCGCCTGTGCAAATCCGCTGTGCTGCGGATAAACAGGGAGTGTCAGGAATTTTGTGTTCGGGCATAACATGTTGAAAAGGAACAGTTATGCCAACCAAGAGAAAGTCAGGCACGGCGTCTGCTGGCGTCTTCCCCAAGCTGCCTAACAGGCTGCTGAAATACCAGTCGCCACGCGAGGCGCCACAGTCAACATTTTC